>CAYLOF010000016.1:12394-14777 GCA_964385215.1 uncultured Thermoplasmatales archaeon | reverse complement strand
TTCATTCCTACATACGTTGGGAATTTCCATACTTTTTCGCATGTATTTTCAGCAGTTATGTCGATATCAAGCTCAATATTATAGGTGGATAATAACGGTTGTACAACTCCCGCCTTTGCGTTTATGTTGATTTCAGTAGGCATTTTTACAAAGGGAAATAATTCATCTTCAGATTTGGTTATTTCTGGATTAATATTCTCCAGCATGGTAATAGTGTTTCCCTCGTCTGTAGTTATGATCAATGACCCGAATGGGTTAACTTTGGATGTCAAAGATGATACGAATTGGGGCGTTGGGTAATAATTGGCATAGTATATGTTCCATCCGTTGTCTAATGTCATATGGGACCAGTCCCATCCATTGATCGATCCCTTTGTTACAATATTGGGTGACCATGAATGTTCATGATGCCCTGTTCCTTTTACCGTGTATTCTTTTCCATCAATTTGTACAGTTCCAGTTACGTTGCATCCGGTAAACATGTAGCTTGCAATGTTACTTTTTGATTTTTCAAATGCTCTATCTCCAATAGTCCATACGGGATCAAATGGTGCAAAATAATTCAGATCAATAATTACATCGTGGCTTTTGTCGATATCGTTATCCTCAGCATGTACATGCCATTCAGGGGACTCTCCTTCAGCCCACGAATCTTCGAATCTTACACTTACTCCAGGGGTTTTTGCTTTTAATGTAGGTTGTTTGATTATTCCAAACCCTCTTTCCTTATTTATCATCCCTCCATATTCTTCACCATTAGGCCCATGTAATGTTACTACCATAAGATCTGGTTTTGATGTCCCAAGCAGATCGCTGCGTGCCATATGATTAAAACTAACAGATACTACCCATCCATCCAAATCGCTGCTTTCATCAAAAACTGCACTAAAGTACCACCATTCTCGGCATATGCTAATTTTGTCAAAATGTACTCCCTCATCTTCTGGAGAAACTGCCCGCATGTATCCCATCGTAATTGATTCTGGTGGTGTTGGTGGTGGAAGCGAAGGTGTTTCTTCTTCATCATCTGGTGTTGGTTCTGATATGTCATTTTGTAGAGGGGCCACATATCCTGCTTTTGCCAATACAAGTCCTGCTATAATTATCAAAATAATTACAATTATCGCATCGATTTTTTTGATTTTAGGTTTTAGAATGGGCTTGGAAGACATATCAACTCCGCTACGGTATACTATTTTATATATATTTATTATTAAATGTTTCTTTACAACTGTTATCTGAATTTAATTACACATACTAAATAATTTTTTTATTGATGTGCATATACGACTGCATGTACATCTGCGAAAAAGACACTTAAGCTCAATACTACTTTATCCTTTAATACTGATTGGGAAGGAAAGAAACCCAATTTTCATTTAGAGAATACCCATCCAATACCCTCTAAATCACCTCTTCTCCTTCCCTTCACGCTTCATTAGTGGGTATTGCTTTTATGAAAACCCAGGGTTAGTCACAGTAATTTTTCCGTTTTGCTATTTTAACGCATTAGTTTTAAATATAATTTGTGATAGAGGATACCGTACTATTAAACGATGTTGGAGTGAATGTTTATGGATGTAGCAACTGATTTAAAGGAGATATGGGCTTGTCCTAACTGTGGGACAGAAATGAATTTGTCGCATGAAGGCCCTGTTTCTATATATATATGCCCAGAATGTGGTTGCACAATCGATGCGGAAGAACAAAATTTTGATGCCGAAAACATCTGTCCAAACTGTTATCAACCCATGGAAGGAAAAGAATGTTCGTATTGTGGTTATGATTTAGGGACAGATTTTGATTGAATATCCCTTGTCCCCTTCCCCTTCCATTTTTTATTTGAACTTCTATATTTTCATGGGATTATTGTGATTTAAAGGGTCAAACAGAACGTTAATAAAGAACTAAAAATTACGGGGGGTATCTGGGGGTTGTATATGGTCAAAAAAAGTGATATTGAAGCTTGTTTTTCAGAAGAGTTAAAATGGATAGAAGATGAAAACTTGAGAGATAAAGTTGTTCAGGTTTGGAAGGAAGCAGCAGATCGTGGTAATTGGGAAAAACTTGATGATGCACCATTTACCCTTCTTTTTGAGAACTCAGGTAGACTAATTGATCACACCAAACGGGTCACTGGTCTTGCAAAAAGCGTACTGGATCAAAGAAAAGAAAATATTAATGGCGATTATTTAATTGCAGGTGTTCTCCTTCACGACGTTGGAAAACTTCTTGAGTATGAGTTAAGGGGTGATAAATATGTTAAATGTGATTATGCAAAAAAATTTCGCCATCCTGTATCTGGGGCATTTCTTGCAAAAGAATTGGGTCTTCCTGATGAAATTGTATATATAATTTATGCTCATTCTAAAGAAGGAGATAT
>CAYLOF010000016.1:0-12294 GCA_964385215.1 uncultured Thermoplasmatales archaeon | reverse complement strand
TATGTTGCACAAATTGATAGAGTTGGTGATCCAACAAATATTATGTCAGGGACAACAAAAATAACTGAAGACCCTATGAAACTAAAAATCGCGCATGGCTGTGTCAATCTTATGGATGCAGCTGGAATAATCAAAGATGGGATGATTTTTCAGTCAGGCGCTGGTGGAATATCTCTTGCTGCAATGAAATATCTTGGTGAAAGACTAGAGGAAAAAGACATAGTTGCATCAACTGCAACAGGCGGTTTAACTAAGCTTATTGTTGATATTTACAAAGCAGGGCGCGTTAGAACTCTTTATTATTCCCAGGTTTTTGATGATTTTTCAGTAAATTTTGTGAAAGATACACTTGAAATGCCTGCTGATATTGGTCATTATGCTGACCCAACATCTAAAGGTAGAACAATAGACGGACTTGACACGGTTGTATTGGGTGCAACTGAAGTAGATGTTGATTTCAATGTGAATGTTAACACGCATAGTGATGGAAGAATGCTTCACGGAATAGGCGGACATCAGGATACAGCTGCGGCTGCGTCACTATGTATTATTACTTGTCCTGTTTTCAGAAAAACAAATCCGATTGTCCTAGAAAAAGTTACAACGATTACAACACCGGGGGATGTGGTTGATGCAATTGTAACAGACAAGGGAATTGCGATAAATCCAAAAAGAAAAGATTTAATTGAAAAGGTAAAGGGAAAAATTGATATTGTTCCAATAGAAAAATTAAAAGATATGGCTTATGATGCAACAGGTGGTCCTCAGGAATTGGAATTTGAAGATCGACTTGTTGGCTGCACAAAATGGTTTGATGGAACTGTGCTAGATATTATAAAAAAAGTAAAAGGGTTGGAATAAAAAATGAAGTGGGTTACCAAAGTTACAAAAGTAGAGCCAAATCATCTGGTGACAAGAGGTTATAGACAAGAGGATTTGATAGGAAACATTCCTTTTGCAAGCGTAGTTTATTTACTTCTAAAAGGAGAATTACCGTCTGAAGAACATGGTCGTATGATGGATGCAATTCTTACTGCCTGTGTTGATCATGGTGTGACACCTCCATCTTCTATTGCTGCTAGAACTGTTGCCTCTGGTGGTGTGCCTCTTCCTACTGCTGTTGCTGCAGGGATTTTATCCATTGGAGATGCGCATGGTGGAGCGATAGAGAAAGGTGCAAAGTTTTTACAAGATGGCATTGCCCGTATGCAAAATGAAGGTAAAACTATTGATGAAATAGCAGAGATTCTTGTACGAGGCTCTAGAGAGCAACACAAACGAATTCTTGGGTTTGGCCATAGAGTTCACACTTCAGATCCTAGAACAAAAAGACTCTTTTTCCTTGCTGAAGAATTAAAGATTGCTGGAGATCACATAGCTATTTCAAAATCTATTGAAAAAGAACTTGAGAAATCAGCTGGGAGAAAGCTTCCAATAAACGTTGATGGCGCGATAGCAGCAATTAGTTCTGACATGGGTTTTGATTGGAGACTAGGAAAAGCATTCTTTTTACTTGGGAGAGTTGCAGGGCTTACTGCTCATGTATATGAAGAACAAACAGAGTTTAAACCAATGAGAAAGATGTTTTCTGTAGACTGTAGTTATGATGGACCTGAAGAGAAGGATATTCCTTCTAAGCATAAATAGTTAAAATTAACAATGCCATGCCTATACTTGTGACCGATGATGTAACCAATAATGTTGATGATAAGGATATACTTTCAGTTGATTTCACAACTGGGGAAATATACGATAAAACCATGGTAAAAGATATGGCACCAAATCGTTTTCAAAGGTTCAGCTTGAAATGTATGGGAGAGACAGATTGCTAAACCATCCTAAATAATTACATCACAGAATATTTCATTCTTTTGAATTTGAAAATAAAAAGAAAAAAAGTTGGAGAACGTTTTATGGATTTACTGGCATCGGTTCAATCCAATCTGGACTGTAGCAAGTCATTGTCGGGTCTCCGTAGAGCACCTTAACATTTGTTAGGCCGCCCTGAGACAATTGGAATAGACTTGATCGTCCGTATAGCGTTGTAGGATCTAAAGTTGTAAAATCACGGTTAAAAAGCCAGGTGTATTTTGATTGGGATTCTCCAATTCCTCCTCCTTTGGCCAATACGTCATTAAATATCCACATATTATGGAGATCATCTTGAACGCCATATGCCGATCCAGCGCATCCAAACCAAACTGCCGATCCATGTGCGAGATACACCATTGGTCCCCAATGTTCACCAGTTGTACACGAGCTCCAGAATTCAAGTTCACTGTGAAGATTTTCAAATAAATCATCTGCCCATTTGAAATGAATGATATCATAGAGACTTGGTTCTTGTGCATTATAAGACGAATCTCCGCCCCACCGGCATGTTTTAGTCTGTTTGTTATCATAACCGCTGTATCCACGCCATGCATCCCACCAGTCAAAATCCTTGAGGTGATCGTATCTGGGTTCTGCAAGTGGGAATTGTTCTTCAATATTTTTGTATTGGGCTGATATGCCCGTTCCGCCTGTTCCATGGCCAGAGTAATAACTGATGCTTACTCCTGTGTTATATCTCTCAAGTAGATTATCCCATATAACGTGCCCCTCAAAGAATCGTCCACGAGATGACATCACTTGTTTTAACTCACGACTTGCTAAATTTGGATAAGAATTACCATCATTTGCTTTCCATTGATATCCATCAGGGTAGTTCATCATTTGAGAGGTTGTTACGTTCCTACCTGGATTGGCGTAAATAATGGCTGGATATAGGATATCTCTACAGATTACATCAGATGAGAATGCCGGTGTTTCTACTGGTATGTGTCCAGCATAGGAGTTATTTCCTACCATTGCTCTACATATTGGATCGCGGATGTCGGTATCTCTTGGTGATACAAACAGATATGCTTCTTTCCCTTCTGCATCGAGTCCATATCCGTCTATGAGTTCATGAATTCCGTTGTTGACAGTGCTGAACCATCGTAATTTCAAATCAAATCCAGGGTGTGGAAATTCTCCTTGTAATATCCCTTGGATGAATTCCATAAAATCAAATGGATGATCCATTTGTGGAAGATGGCCTACAGATCTGGCTCCGTGATAATAATCACCAGAGTACTCTCTCCATGCAGTTATCATATCTAATGTGTTATATGCCTCTTTTGCCTCTCCTATGTTTAGTACTGGAGATCCATGATATGCTGCTGCCATTGCTGCTGGTGCAAAATACCCTTCTCTGGTTCCAAGAGAAGTTATTGTGATGAAATTTTCAGAATTTGCATCTCCTTTTATGGCAGTTATAACTTCTTGCATTGTTGTATATTTTGTGACAGAACCGCTGGGACTGGCACTACTGACTTCGTTAATGTTAACGAAAATGATGTCTGTAGCTCCTAGTTGTGTTAACGCATTTGATGTTTCGGAAGGAATAGAATCGCTTGTTGCGTACAGTAATGGTGCATGTTTCAATGAAGCTATTACTGCACCGTTTGCTGCAGACAATGCCGCCGAGATTCTATCTGAATTGTACTTTCTTACATTTGCTGTAATGTGATATTCTCCATTAAAATTGGCTTCTCCTGTTTCTTGATCTAAAAATGGGACTACAATGGCAGTCCATTTTCCTTCCATTGCATTATGTACACTAACGGAATATTCTGTGTGAGGTTCTATTATCCATGTGCGGAATTCATCTTGATCATGTTCCCAATGCCCGCCATTCCAATTGTGAATTGGCTTTATTTCTCCGCCGTTGTAATGGGGAGTCATGGGTCTTCGTACATTGCCATTAGGATCGATAAGATAAACTATTAGATTCGACGGATTCTCTGTTGCCACAGTTATCTCGATACTAGAGTCTGTACTGCCAATTGGTATTTTATATCTATCTCCTTCATATTTTATTATCTGCAGTTCATCTAAACCTGTTTCTTCTGTTACATATGGGAACCATAACCCAGGTATGGAGACAGGGTAGAAGGTATCTTTGTCTTCGCCATCAGAATCATATGGGAATGGCCACCAGTCTTCCATTACACCTTCATATCTGGGAGTAATTAAGCCAGTATCGCCTGCAAAGTTGTTGCCTTTTCCAATTACATGGATTGCGCCCCATTTTCCGCTGATAAACATTGGGTTTGCAGAACTTCCTCCAATGTCCTTAAAATTACCTGGCTGAACTCTAGTAATATCTGGCGAAGAGGAAAGAATTGTATCCTTTTCCACTACTGTTGTTACATCATCTTCAAAACTACTTCCATCAACTGCGATAACTGCAGTATCAGAGAATGTCCATCTATTTGTTGCGATATTTGCCGCTGCTTGGATGGGATCACTTGGAACGACAAACTCGGATGCTTCAAAACCATGTCTTTCTAGATATGTGTTCCAGTCGTCAATAAGATACTGTGTAGTTTCATCTACAGAAGTAGACCAGGTTAGTATTTTGTCGACTCCTTGGTAGACTATTGGAGAAAGATATCGTTTCCCTACATCAATGTAGTTGGCTGCAGGTACTGCTGCAAGATAGCCAAATTCATCTTTATTGCTTAATGGATCGTCGTTAATAATAAATGTTTGAGCAACAGGGTTTATATCAGGTTGTGATTGTGCGATTGGAGGGGCATCTGCCAAACCTCCAATAGTTAATTCAAGATTATAAACACCAGAGCCATATAGGTAGTAGTCATCAGGCCACTTATTTGTATCCCAGCCAGGGAACATATCTATCTTAATCTTCCATGTCCCGGAAACATCAGCAGGATACTCAAGTTCGTCATCTTCGTAATATTGGGCGGAATGAACTAATTCCCCAGATGGATTATATAAATGAATATCATAGTCAGATTTTTCCATGGGCTCTATTTCTACAAAAATCCCTTGACCCGAATTTGCACTGAAGCTATACCAGTCCTCCCAGTCATTTGCATCCATATAGCCTGCGTAAGAACCAGGTAGTATATCCGTTGCTTGGTTGATGTTGTCCCCTGCGTCAGATCCAGTTCCTGCATCATTCTGTCCGCTGAGTGTTACATCGAAGGTGTATTCGCCTGCATCTGCACCATCATTGGAATAGATATGGATAAAATACCAATCGGTTTCAGGGGCAATATATCCACTGTCGACGATATCTTCATCAGGAGTTACTAGTTCAAAATCATAATTTTCAGCAGAGTTAAAGGAGGCAGTAATAGTTTGCCCTTCACAAACAGAGAACTTGTAGTAGTCGTCCTCGTCATGTTCCTCTGGATCAAGATAGCCAGTACGTCCTCTCCCAGGTGCCTCATCTACTGGTTCGCCCACGTATACATAGATGGATCTGCGGGGTTCGTCACCTGCATCTATGTTATATCCAATATCATTTTGTTCGCCTGCAAGCGAAACATCTTCTTTAGGTATATAGATGGTATCATACTGGATTGCAGGATGTCCATTTTCATCTTCAGAATGTTTTTGCATTCCCGATCTTTTCAAAAAATCATTCATTTTATAAAGGCTGTTCTCAGATGTTGCAGAAAATGATGGTATCATTACTGCTGTACCCAAGAAGAACATTGCAATAACAACAGCTCCAAATTTACAGAATTTTGAATCTTTCATTTTTTGTTCCCCTAATTATTATAAAAGGCGTTTTTTATTTAAATTTTTCCCTAAAAACATATTAAAAACCAATTACGAGATAAGTAATGCAAATAATACTATACCTAAATGCTAGAGTATATATATGCTGCAAAATGATGTTTTTCAGATGCGCATGCTTTTATAAATGTGCAAATGTTGTATAGTTATAACTATGATTAAAAATATGAAAAACGGTTTTAATGTGATCGATTCAATCGGAAATACTCCTCTGGTAAAAATTGAGAATGTGTATGCAAAGCTTGAGGGCATTAACCCAAGTGGGAGTATTAAAGATCGTGTTGCTCTGGAGATTATTAATGCTGCTGAAAATGAAGGTAAGCTAAAAGAAGGATATACAATAGTTGAGGCGAGTAGCGGAAATACAGGTATATCCTTGGCCATGATTGCTGCTGTTAAGGGATACAATATCACTGTTGTTATGCCGGAAAATATGAGCGAGGAAAGAAAACAGATGATGAAGGCGTTTGGTGCAAAACTCGTATTAACATCTAAAAGTGGTAGTCTGCAGGAATCAATGGAAAAGGCTGAAGAGATTGCAAAAGAACCGAATACGTTTTACACACGACAATTTGACAACCCAAATAACATAAGGGCACATATTAAAACTGGTAAAGAGATTTTAAATGAGATTGGGCCTGTTGACGCAGTAGTGGCTGGAGTTGGCACTGGTGGTACTTTAGTGGGCATTTCAACTGTGATGAAAGAGGTGAATCCAAAAGTGAAAATAATTGCAGTTGAACCAGAGGAAGCAGCTGTTATGTTTGGTGGGAGTGATGTTAGGATCGGCGAGCACCATATTCAGGGGATCGGTGATGGCTTTATCCCTCAACTAATAGATATGAGTAAGGTCGATAATGTTATCACAGTTGGAAGTAGAGAAGCAGTTGACATGGCAAAAAAACTGTCAGGAAAATATGGACTTCTTGTTGGAATAAGTGCTGGTGCGAACGTTCTTGCATCGCTTAAAGTCGCAAAAGCATATGACAAAGTCGTTACCGTTTTACCTGACAGAGGAGAACGGTATCTTAGTATGGATTTATTTAAGAGATAATCCAGAATCTAATGTAGGCGTTTTTCCCATTTTAAACAAGAATACATATATTTGAAAAATATATTACCGGTGCTTGTGATTGATGATTATGTAAATGCTTTCCTTCTCCTGATATCTGGTTTTGGAAGCGGCGTATATGTTGGTATTGCATCGGGTACTGCAGAGGCATTCATGATTCCATGTTTAACTATTTTTATTGGTGGTACTATTTATCAGGCAATTGGTACAAGTCTTGTTGTAGATTGTGTCATAGGTGGTGTTGCCGGTCTTATTTTTCTTAAGAAGGGCAATGTTGATTTCCGGCCAGTAGTTGTTCTTGCATTTACTGGTGTTATCGGTGCATTTACCGGCACCTTTTATAATTCAAGTGCACCCGAATCAGTTTTGAAGATTTTAATCGCGCTTGTCCTCATCTTTTTTGGAGTGAATCTAATAAAAAACGGCATTAAAAAAAATGTTAAATATATTGAGAGCAAGGTAAGTTTTACATGGTTTAAAAATAACAAGATTCTCTCCTTTGTTATCTTTGGATTAATTATTGGTTTTGCCAGTGGTTTTTCGGGCATGGGAAGTAGTGGAGCTGTTACTCTTGTCCTTATTTTTATTATGGGTTATGATCTTCATACATCGATTGGCACTTCTCTTCTTATGATGTTTTTTATTGCAGGTACTGGTGCTGTAAGTCACGGAATTATTTATAGCAATGTTATATGGGATGCTGCGTTGATAGCAGGACTTGGGGCCGTTATTGGTGCCACTTCTGGTTCTCTTATCGCCAATAGAATTGATGAAGATAAACTTGGAAGATTGATCGGTGTGATTGTCCTGGTTCTTGGTGTGGCACTCCTTGTTAAAATGATTCTTTAGAAGTCACCTTAATCTTTTCAGCATCTTCTGCTCACTTTACCTATTCAAGTACGTTTTCTAAAAAATAATGATTTTTTCCTTTTTACACTACCCGTCAAGAGCCTATCTGTTTTGAACACCCAGACGACAATACTGATGGTGACAAGTGCAAAGATGGTAACGTACACTATTCCACCAATGACAAGTAGGTAATCATTGAAAAGAAGAGCTCGGGGAGCTATCATTGGATGAGAAAACGGTATGGCAAAAAGTAATGTCTTCAATGCAAGTGGCATAGTGTCAAAATCTACGAACATTGTTATAAACATTGGTACCATGGCGAGCATGGATATTGGAACTGTTAGTGTTTGCGCGCTCTTGTAGTTCTTTGCAAATGTTCCTAATAGCATACACAAAGAAAGCGCTGCAATTAGAGTAATAAAAAGCGAGATTCCAACCAACACTAAATCTTGAGATGTTAATACAAGACCGTAATCAGCGAGATTTGCTCCTTCTGACATTCCAAATCCTTGGAAATAATAACTCATACCAATCATATAGATGACAGAAAGCAGTAGACCAATGACAGCACTTGCTACAATCTTTCCCGTTACAATGCTCGTTCGTTTTACGGGGAGTGTTAGTAACGTCTCCAATGTTTTATTTTCTTTTTCAAGTGCCATTGATGAGATAACCATGTTGCCTGCCATAATGATGATCATCATCATCACAATGGGAATAAGCATTGATTGAGATGATAACATACCAACTATAGCACCAGGTGAGAGTCCAGGCATTTCTTTTTCTTTGAAGTAAGTTATTTCATTTCTTACAGTTGGATTTAGTGCAAGCGTTGCATTTACTATGGCATTTGCTTGGATAAGTTCTCTGGATATGTTTGTATTGATAGTATATATCAGCTGTTCGACAGCACCTGATGACATTGCATCGGTAATGCCTGCTCCTTTCATGATCCAATAGATTTCAATTTCACCTGGAGTTTCATTGCGTATATTTACTGTAAAATTTTGCGGAATAATGAAAAGTGCGGCACCGTCCGCCTCTTTAATCGTTTCTAACCCTTCTTGTTTATCGGATATTTCAGACGAGTTGAAGACGACATCACTATAGTTATTGAGAATTGATGTTACTATCGCAGAAAGATTGCTATTATCAACGTCAATGAACCCGATGACTGGAGTCTCTTGAGATTTTTCTTCAAGCCCCCCAATTGCATTTCCCATTGATCCAAAGATTACTGCCATAACAACAATTGGAAGAATCGTTGTTGGCGTGAGCAGTTCCTTTATTTCTTTTTTTATGATATTTCCAAGCGCACTCACTTTACCACCCTCGTAAAAACTTCTTCGATATTATTTGCGTTATATTTTTCCATTAGGACCTGTGGTTTACCCTCTTCGACAATTTTTCCCTCATCAATAAGCGCTATCCGATTGCATAGGTATTCCACTTCAAGCATATTATGGGATGATAGCAGAACAGTGGTTCCTTTCCTTGCGGTATCTTTTATTATTTTTCTGATTTCTTGGGCATTTATTACATCAAGTCCAGATGTTGGTTCATCAAGTATCGCAAGCTTTGGATCTGTCATAAGCGCTCTTCCTACAAGCAGACGTCGTTTCATTCCCTTACTGTATGTATCTACTTTATCGTCTATTCTTTCGCCAAGATCTGCGATTTCTATTCCTTTTTCAACCATTTTTTGTGTATTTTTTTCGTTGAAAAAATTTGCAATAAATCTAAGATATGCCCGCCCTGTCAGATTTTTGTATGCACCAGCATCCTCAGGTAGATAGCTAATAAGTTTTCTAACTTCACCCGGCTGTTTTTTCACATCATACTCCATTATCTTTACTTCTCCGGAGTTTATCTGCAGAAGTGTTGACATAACCCGTAATGCAGTAGTTTTCCCTGCCCCATTAGGGCCTATTAATCCAAATATCTCTCCTTCAGTTATAGTAAATGATATTCCTTTAACGGCTTTGGTTGTCCCAAAGTTTTTCACAAGATTTTTTACTTCAACCGTTGGCATATTTTCACTCCTTTTGACTTAATGCGTTTTTACTGCAGTGCCAAATGCTATAAGTTCTGCTGCTCCATGCATTGTTTGAGCTGTTGCATATCTCATCCCAATAACTGCATCTGCTTCTAGTTTTTCCGCATCTTTAATCATTCTCTGCATTGCTGTTCGCCGTGCCTCTTCCATGAGTTCTGTATATGCTGTTGCTTCTCCACCAATAACTGTTCTAAGACCCGAACGTATGTCTTTACCAATGTGTTTGGTTTGAACACAACTACCAAATACTATCCCTAGTACTTCTTTTATTTCTCTCCCTGGCATATTTTCTGTTGTCGTCACCATCATTGTTACCAAACCTCCGTCTTTCCTTTATTTTTAATGTATTCTTTTTGAATTTCGTCTGCAATCTCCCCATCTTCAATGATGAATGCTCCCACATACCCACAATCTTTGCATTCCCATTTCGATCGGTCATGGGGCAGAACCCATCCAATATTTTTTGATCCGCATTTTGGACAGAACTTCATAATTTATCACCTCTACTTGTATTCATATCCACATTTAGAACAACGGTATGTTTTACCATCAAATCGTAGCTTAGGATTTCCACATTTTGGGCAGATTCCAAGGACTCGCTCTTCCAGCATGCGAATTCTATTTAGTTCTCTCTCTGCAAGTTGCGAAAGATTGATCCATGGATTATCTTTCCACCATTTCCAGGCTTCATCATCAAGTGTAATTGTCACTTTTTTCATGTATCTTCATCTCATTTACAAGTTTTTTATCCATGCTTCAATATCGCTTATTACCTGTTCATCTACGTTTCCAGGAGTATTGTATTCTGCGTTTGTAGGTTGTCCACTTCCAAATACGAAAAGATGATTTAGAGATTCATATGATTTAAGGGTAACATTTTCACTGTTGTAAAAAGTGTTTTCCCATTTTATAAAATCGTCTTCCATAGTAACCTGATAGTCTCTTTCTCCTTGGAGTATAAGCATTGGTATTGTGAGATTTTCAGCTGTTGAAACTGGATCATAATATGCAAGATACTCCCAATATGAAAGGGGTGCATTGAGGACAAGTTCACCTTCGCTGATATTAAGTGTTTTTATCTTTTCGATCTGTTCTTCTAATGCAGCAATTTGCTCTGATTCGTTTTCACTATTTTCACCATCTAGACCAAATAAGTAGTTGTATTGGTCAAGGATTAAATCTTCTAAATGCCTGGTAGGTGCTGCAAGTAGGATAATGCCAGCTATCCGTTTATCCTGATTTGCGATTTCAGGTGACATCATCCCACCAAGGCTATGTCCAATAATGTAGATTCTATCAGTATCAATTTTTGAAGTGTTCATTAGTAGATCAACTGCAGCAATTGCATCATCAACTACCTCTTCTTGAGCAGTAAAATTCTCTATTTTTGCAATTTCCTGCGGATACTCTTTCGTTCGTTTTTCATATCTAAGTACTGCTATTTCTTGACTTGCAAGTCCTGATGCTATGTCTTTAAAAGGTTTGTTTGGGCCAATTGTTTCATCACGATCATTTGGTCCTGATCCATGTATGAGAATAACAGTAGGAAAATCACCTTCCCCTTTTGGCATACTCAGAGTTCCAGATAGTTCCCAGGGTTGTTCTCCAACTGTTACATTGGTTTCACTAAACATTGAATAGTTTGCATATTCAGGTGGTTTATATTCATCAGACGATTGAGTTGGAACAAACTGTAATCCCGCAACCATGTTGTTTTCATCAAACACTATTCTGATATCGAGATGGCCAAGGGTTGCAAAATTACATGTGACATAGACTGTTTGATACTCATACTCCTCAGTTTTTCTGGTTGATTTGATTTCCTTATAATCTCCATATTTATAAATCAGGTTTTCCCATGCTGTTTGTAAATCCTGGGGAGGAAGTGCAATTTTCATTTCATCATTAAATTTTTGATATACATTTTGATAGTTATCTTGGCTTAGATTTTCAACAATTCTAATTGCTTCGAGTTCAAGATTTAACTCTTCCTGTTGTTTTTCATTGTTTTCTTCTTCGTCTATGCATCCAGAGAATCCCACTCCAAGAATGAGGATTATAAAAATGGTTAAAAGTAAGTATTTTTTCATAGAAATCTATTCCTTAATTTTGTTGATTTTCATGCTTGCGGCATTTCAATGGTTAAGCCAATTATGATTATTATTACTCCTACAATAAGAGATATTGTTGCCTTTAATCTGGGTCCACCTGGGGCATTGATCCATCTTGCGAAATTTGGATTTAGAAAAGCAGCAATTCCAAATAAGGATGCGACGACACCACAGATAATCAAGATTGTATTTGTAAGTCCCATTTTCACCGATTTATTTAAGTTTTACAGCGGTTCCATATGCAAGTATTTCTGCAGCTCCACCCATTATTGACGAGGTCATGAATCTAACGTTTATTACGGCGTCTGCGTCTAGATTTTGTGCTTTTTCTTCCATTCGTTTCAATGCGATTTCTCGCGCTTCTGCAAGCATTTCAGTGTATTCCTTGATTTCTCCGCCTGCAATGTTTCTAAATCCAGCTTTTATATCTTTTCCAATGCTTTTTGCCTGGATGGTGTTTCCTCTAACCAGGCCAAGTATTTCTTTTACTTCTTTTCCTGTAACAAAATCTGTGTTTGTTATGATCATGGTTTCAAATCCTCCTTACTTATTTCTTCTTTCATTTTTTT
>CAYLOF010000015.1:1446-14996 GCA_964385215.1 uncultured Thermoplasmatales archaeon | reverse complement strand
CCTGAATCTTCGGTTTGTCTCTTCCTTCTGGCCAACTTTTTATATGTGGTGTCTCGGCTCTAGCTCTTTTACGTGGCGAATAGCCCATTGATCCTCTTCTTGGATGATGTCTATTATGCATAACATATCCTCTCTGTCACTTTCTTTAACGTTAATAGTTCTCTTTAGTGTGCTGTATCCAAACCGTGACATCTTACAAACGACTAAAAACATTAGCCAAGCCGCTTGATACCGGGATTCTTATGGGAATTGCCCGATGAATGTCTGGTACGGATAAGGGGTAAGGCATAAGGGAAATCATATATAAATGTTATGCGTGGCCTGCGTAGATGTTAATTTAACGCTAGATTAATTTGCGTAGGCTTTTTTACGCCATGCGTCAACTTATTCAGAAGATAATCCTGGGATATGGGAAAGTGATGGAAGGGGTTGATTTATTTTTATCTTTCTTTTTTAATTCCAATAGTGTAGCTGCTCGTTTATTCAATAGGATTTTCTGTACCAGGATACCATATCACTTGCTGTTGATTGCAGATCAAATTTAGGTTTGTATCCAAGCTCTTTTTTTGCTTTATCACAATTTACTCTCCTTGTTGTACCCAAAGATTTCACTCTAAATCTTGTGAGAGAAGGTTCTTTTGTAGCAAATATTTCTGAAAAAAAGGCAGCAACATAAGCTAGGGAATAAGAAACGTTTTTATTTGGCAGACTTACGTCTAGTTGAACGGCAATTTCGTTAAATAATTCCTTAATTTTGCAAATAAAACTGACAACATTGAACGTATCTTCCCTTTTGTCATTCTCAAGTGCCAATCTTAGACATTGTGCTACGTCCTTTGGATGTACTAGAGATATATATTGATCCCCAGTTCCGATATAAATCATATTTCCTTTCTTAATCCTTTCAAGGATAACTTTTGCCCCCTTTCCGCCAGCGCCTAGAACCAGAGGAGGGCGGATAACAGAAACGGACAAGCCTTTATAGTTTCTGAGTATTTTTTCCCCCTCAAGTTTTGATTTATGGTAAGCATTCAATGGCTTTTTGGCTGATTTTTCGGTAATTTCTTCATTGGTATTTGGAAATCCATATACGCCAGCAGTGCCTGTATATATGATTCTTTTGATCCCCCTCTCTATACAGGCTTCAGCAACATTCATGGTGCCTTCAATGTTTGATTTATAAATCTCGCTTTTTTTGCCGTAGTCTGTAGCATATGCTGCATTGTGAAAAACAGCTTCTACATTATCAAATGCAGAAAGAAATCGTTCTGGTTGTGTTATGTCTCCACGTACAACTTCAGCACCCTTGATTTTTAGCGAGAATTGTCTGGTCAATGCTTTCACATGATGTCCATGTTTGACAAGGTCATCTACCAGATATCTTCCAATAAATCCACTTGCACCTGTAACAAGAACGTTCATAGTATTGCAACATTTAACCACACTATTTAATATCTGTGCCACTTAGTTGGGATTGAGAAGAGGACTGGTTGCTATAAAACACTCAAAATATTTTTGGTATTGTCAAGTTTAGGTCGATAATATTTTTCATAATGTTCATTTGTTAACATAGCCCAATCCACAAGTATTATTGATGAAAAATTCATGGTAAATGTTAATGGTTTTTCTTAAGTAAAGTCACATAGTTTATATAGTGTTATCTTATTTTCGTTTGTAAGGTGAGGAAATATGAATAAAAAGTCAAAAAGTATGGCCATCTTTTCGATAGCATTGATACTGATTGCCGGTCTGTCTCTTGGAGGATGTGTCGAAGAGGAAAACAAAATCATCGTTGGAACATCGGCTGATTTTCCGCCATTTGAATACATCAGTGAGGACGGGACATTCGTTGGTTTTGATGTTGAAATGGTCACAAAGATTTTGGAAGATGCTGGGTACACTGTTGAAGTCAAAGATATTTCATTTGATTCTCTTATTCCGTCACTTGAAAACGGAAAAATCGATGTTATTGCTGCTGCTATGACCATCACTGAAGAACGGGAAGAACAAATTGATTTCTCAAATCCATACTATGAGGCAGATCAATCTGTGCTTACAAGAGTAGGGAACAATCTTAACCTTAACACAAGACAAGATTTACAAAATTATACGGTAGGTGCTCAAACAGGAACCACAGGGGCAGCATGGATTGAAGAAAATCTGGTTGATAATGGTAATATGAGCGAGGATGATTTCAGACGATATGAGACTTACACCCTGGCAGTGCTTGATTTGGTTAACGAAAACATCGATGCAATTGTCTTAGATAAACCGGTTGCAGAATCCTATGTTAAAAACCAAAATGTTGAGATAGTTATGACTATCATTACTGAAGAATCATATGGGCTGGGTGTAAAACAAGGAAACACTGAATTACTGGAGAAGATTAATAGTGGTCTTGCTACCTTGATGGACAGTGATGATTGGGATACGTTAATCTTGAAATACTTTGAATAAGAAGCAAACTTGTGGTATTCTTGGAATTTGATGTTCTCATTAACGCGCTTCCTCAGTTGCTGAGTGGGTTAGAGAATACCTTCATTCTTACCGCGGCAAGTTTGCTTATTGGATCAATCACGGGCATTCTTATGGCGGTTGGACGAGCATTTGGTACTAAAACCGTTTCAGCTGCCATTTATTTGTATGAAAAAATCTTCCGCGGAATACCACTTCTCGTCATCTTTTTTTTAATTTATTTTGGACTTTCTCAGATTGGGATTAACTTTGAACCACTTGTTGCAGCAGTGATTGGACTTGGACTTCGTAGTGCAGCGTATCAAGCTCAAATTTTCCGGGCAGCTTTTAACTCAATTCCTGAAGGACAGTCTATTGCTGCTCGATCCCTGGGAATGTCAAAGATTCAGTCTATTCGATATATTCTTCTCCCTCAAGTTCTCCGTCTTTCAGTTCCAGGTTGGTCTAATGAGTTTACCATTGTTCTAAAGGATACATCAATTGCGTTTAGCATTGGTGTTATCGAATTAATGAGGCAGGGTCGTTATATTTATGTTCTTCATCCTGAAATGATTCTTCCAATACTGTTACTAATTGCACTTATTTATTTTGTACTTGTAATTAGTATCAATAAAGGTCTTAGCGTTCTTGAAGAGAAATATCAAATGAAAGGATTTGATCTAACTGTTGATCGATAAAAAAAGGTTGTGTAAAATATGCATATGCTTGAAGTGAAAAACCTGCATAAACGATATGGTGCAAGCGAAGTTCTCAAAGGTGTTTCCTTTACAATGGATAAAGGAGAAACTAAAGTGATCATCGGACCGAGTGGAACAGGTAAAAGTACTCTACTTCGCTGTATCAACCAGCTTCACCCACCGGAGAAGGGACAGGTGTTTCTTGAAGGCGTTGAGATAACCGATCCCTCAGTCGATATCAATAAAATTCGACAAAAAATTGGTTTTGTGTTTCAGGATTTTAATCTTTTTACTCATTTTAACTCATTACAAAATGTGAGTATTGGACTTGAAAAAGTTCTTAAAATGGAGAAAGAAGAGGCCGAAAAACGAGCGATGCATGAATTAAAACGCGTAGGGCTGGGGAAATTTGCAGAACGATATCCTGCAGAACTATCAGGTGGGCAACAACAACGAGTCGGCATTGCCAGAGCTCTGGCGATGGATCCAATAATAATTCTATTTGATGAACCAACAAGTGCGCTTGATCCCGAATTAATTGGGGAGGTCCTCGAAGTTATGCAGAGTCTTGCTGGCGAGGTAACTATGTTAGTTGTAACCCATGAAATGGGATTTGCTCGTAATGTTGCCGATGAAATTATATTTATGGAAGGAGGACACATCATTGAAAGTGGTTCTCCAAAACAGATGTTTACAAGTCCAAAACACAAGCGAACAGGTGAGTTTTTAGGCAAAATCGCTTCATTGTATGGAGAGGAGTGATACGGTGAGAGTTTATGTCTGATTTTATTAGTTTCTTTGCACAATCATTACCAAAACTCTTGGATGGGCTAAGTACTACGCTTTTTCTTACGTTTCTTTCTTTAATCCTAGGTTTTCTACTTGGAATAAGCCTCGCTCTCGGAAGAATTTATACTCCAAAGATTATTTCATGGCTTTGTATTGGTTACATTGAAATTATTCGAGGTACACCACTTTTAGTTCAGTTATTTATTTTGTATTTTGGGCTTCCAAGTGTTGGTATTCGTATCACACCCATTACAGCAGCAGTCATTGGACTTTCATTAAATAGTGGCGCGTATCAGGCAGAGTATCTCAGAGGATCGATTCAAAGCATTAAATCAGGTCAGATGATTGCCGCTAGAGCATTAGGTATGACAAAAACACAGGCTGTTGTTCATGTGATTTTACCACAAGCCTTGAGAATATCAATTCCTGCATGGTCAAATGAACTTATTTATTTGTTAAAATATACATCTATTGCTTACATAATTCAGGTTGTAGAGTTAACTGCAGAAGGGAAATTCATTGCAGCAAATACATTCCGATATCTTGAAATCTTTACTATGATTGCAATTATTTACCTAAGTTTGACTGTACTTTTTACTGAGATAATTGATCGGATTGAGCACAGAATTCGTATCCCTGGGCTAGGTGCAAAGAGAACAACGTTGTTACGTGATGCTTGAGCATATTGAAATTTCTAGGATATCTATCAAATTATAACGGTTAAGGCAGTCATAAATACTCTACAACTCCAAACTGCCTTTTCAAAAGATATCCTTGAATTTTTCTGAAGCAGGTTCTCCCCCAATTCCCCAATGTGATTTCGGGATTTCATGAACAATTACTTCCACAGCATGTTCAGGCACGCCTAAATCTACAAAGACTTCTGTAATTTCTTGGATCACGGTTTTGACTCGTTCCTCTCCAAAACCTTCCCATACATTTACATGAACTATTGGCATTCTTTCTTACCTCACACTATATAGCTATAATTTTTCCATCAAGAAATAATTTTCGATATGTGGTGCTTGGATTATTTTAGTTTCAATTATATGAAAATACGGCTCAAATAATTCTCTAAGTTCGTTTTGTGACGAGAAATATAATTCTGTCCCACCAGGACTTTTTCTATAACTTCCAGGACCGCCAAACTCGGGACTTTGTTCATTGAAACAAACTGACAAATATTTTCCTCCCTTATCTAGTAACTCCGCTACGTCTTCCACATATTTTCGCCTTTGTGATGGCATTATCTGATATATGAGAGCCCATTCTAAAACAAAATCAAATTTTTCGTTTAATCGTTCCAAATCAGCTATATCCATGACAATAAAATGAACATTAACTACACGACTTGCTGCATTTCCTTTTGCATATTGAATTGCCCTTTCAGATATATCAATTCCAGTAACATCAAACCCCTTTGACGCCAGATATATAGAATAAAAACCTTCGCCACACTCTATATCGATAGTTTTGCATGGACTAATTTTTCTACCTTCAATTAATTCTACTAATTCTTGTGGCGGCTCGGTTCTTGCCCAGGGCGCTCTCGGTTTTTTGTACATCTCCTCAAATGTTTCTTTTGTAACAGTTCTCGATTAATAAAAGTAGCGATTTTATATCTGTTGGAGATATTCTTTACAAGAACCTAGAATATTTTCGGTATTATTCGCCAAGGAGTATTTTTCATGAATTCCTTGTATTCTTTACCATATTGTCGTATCAAATGTTTTTCCTCATCAAGTATACTCCATATCATAATAGGTATTGTGATAATTGCGATGGCCACTGCAAACAACGAATAGAAGAATAAGGCTAATCCAAATCCAATAATAAGTAACGATGTGTAGTGGGGGTGCCTAATGTACCGAAAAATCCCGCCTGTTACTAGTTGGCCTTTGTATGTTTTGTGCCAAAATATCTCCCATTTAAAATAAACGTATGTTCCAAGAAGAAAAACAATCATCCCAGCAGCAATTGTCATAAACTTGTTTGCTGGAATCTCCCAAACACCAAATATTGCGGTTAATGGCCCGGTCATTATGATTAATAGAATGGGGGCATAGTGGACGATAAAAAGTGCCCGCAATTCTTTGGGAGGTCTATATTTTAACATATCTGCTGATTTTAAATGAACCGTATGCCGCCTTTGCTTATTTCGATATCTTGTGGTTTAAGCGTGTGTTTGGTGTTTCTCATTTTCATTACCGACAATTTTCTCCTATCCATAGTAGGATCAAAACCGAGGATTATAACTCCATCTGCTAAAAATTCTGAAATACCATCTCTGGATAAGAGAGAGGAGCCCATTGGTAATTCCGATGTAACAACCGAGGCCGCTTCCGATGTTTCCAGCGCGTTCATAATATATTGAATGTGTAATCTTCTGACGGGCAAATTAGTGTTACCGGGAAAATCTTCAGAATTAACTATGCTAATATCTATTTTGCTCTTGTTTTCGACACTATTTACATAAATTGGCATTTCGGAAAGTGGAGTTATTGAATCTAATACAATTCGATCGTATTCTCCAGATAGAATTTCGTTTACCATTGCCTCATAGATGAGTTTTTTATTTATGTTTAAAAATCGGAATTTTACAAGCTTTTCCTCTAAGGCTGGTTGAAAATCAAAGCCGAGTTTTTTTGCCTGTGTTAGAAGACCATTTACCTTTTTATCTAATGTTAAAAAGAGCCCCTTCTCTCCAGATTGCGTTCCCTGATAGAGAAATTGAAAGGATAAGATGCTCTTTCCGCTACCAGGTGGACCAGAGACCAGAGTAATGGATTTTTCTGGCAGTCCTCCATCAATTATGTTATCGAGTCCTTCAACTCCTGTTTTTACTCGATTCATTAATCCATCTTGCTTAGAATATATTTCCTCTGACAAAATATCATCCCAACGTGATATATGGCTGCTCATATATTATCTTAACCTAATTTCTATTCATGAGGTTTTTGGTTATGTCGTTGGGGGAAGTGAATGTGTCATACAACATGATTAATATACTTTACTGAGAACCTATAGAAATATTTATATAGTGTATAAAATAAAAGTAATAACGTACAAAATTGTATTGGGTAATTGCATGTCGGCTAAAAATGTAAACATCTGGGTTTGGATTCAAAACGGTAGGGTAATCAAGGCTATGTCTTGCGTGGACGACGGGATAATAAAAATTTATGATGAAAATGACAATTTGATACTCAAAAGAACAGGGTTGACTAGAATTCAGGTAAAACAGATCGAAAACAATATTCTAAGATATGGTGCAAAAAAACTCAGTCAGCATGCTGGACCGTTTAGATACCTGTAAAAAGCCGAGTACTACTGTAAATTGATCAAAACATGTTTGTCAGGATATACCATTATGCCATTCTCTGTAATTTCCATAGATACAATTTTTTTCTCATGCTTACTATATCTCATTTTTAGAATTTCGATAGCATTTTCACGAGCCTCATTTTTTTGTACGTTGTAAAGAACTACTATTCCATCTGCTAGGAATTCTTCAATTCCTGTATCGCTATACCTCGTTGGTAATGGTTCTGTCTCAGTAATCAAAAAAGATGTAGCGCCTGTTTCTTCAAAAAAACCGAACAATTGCTGAAGATAAACCCTGTAGTTTTTTTCCTTGGTGGCAGAGGCTGCAATGATGGCACTCAGAGAGTCAACAACAATTATCTCGGGATTAAAATCTTTTGGGATAATCAACGGTTTTATCTTGTAAGAAATCTCCGTAGCAGATCCTGAACCGCCAATCGAACCAAACTTCATCCTCAAAATATCAAGAGGGTTAATCTTCTGAATTAAAAAACTGCCATCATTTATGTATCTTTTGGCATCCCATCCAAAACTTCGCATACTTCTTTCAATGCGTTCTTTGCTCTCCTCAAAACTGACATACATGCATTTTTTACCTTTTAAAACAAGGTTATGGCATATCTGTCTACACAGTATACTTTTACCAGTGCCTGGGCCACCTGCCACCAGCACAGAGTTGCCATTTGGTATTCCTCCATCTGCAAACAATTCGTCAAATCCGCTAATGCCTGTTTTTAGCACGTCCTCCTTTTTCTCATTTATATCGGCATATTCAGCTTCATTCATATTTGAATCGCTCCCTCACATTTGCATTTTTACCACGCACTTCATGATGGGTAGGGTCTCAACTGATTGTGGTTTAACACTACTAACTTTTCATCTTCTACCTTAACTATATATTATGACCAATAAAAAACTTTCTTATTGGGGCTAATCAAAATATTTTATTGTACATGACTTGCAACTTTATTAAATAATCCACCCTGGGCTTATTTGAGCATATATGGTTATTTTTGTAATAGATATGCCAATGTTCGTGCTACCTTTTTCCTGTATTTGAACATAATTTGAAGTTTTGTTAACATAAGCGTTTTCTCCAAGTGATGATTCGTTAAAAAAATCATACCAGGAATCAACATATTCTGTGTAAATTCGTATGTTATCCACAATATTAGTTACCGTATAGGCATTATCAGAACAAGAATAATTAGTCCTGATGAACCTGTTTTTATAGCCATTTGTTGTATTTTTTCCAGAAATTCCCACTATGTAAGTAAGATTGCAAGAAATATCAATTTTACCGGATGATGGAGTAGAAATATCGATATCAGGCTTGATTACCATGCTTTCACCATCATGCTGTTTAAGAATGACGGCTCCTCCTTCTAAAATATATGTCTGGTCAACAAAATATGAATTGTATGCCTGATATTTTATCGATGTCAACGTTATATTATCACCAATATCTGTTGATATCCCGCCTGCATCATCAACGATACTAAGTTCGCCAAATGCTTTTGCTGTGACGAAATATGGGATCTCTCTGCTTCCTAATGTTATTGGAGATGTTATGGGTACATCCTTTCCAATCATACATTGTATATCTATCACAGATTTCAAATGTGCAAATTGATTTTCTACATCCTGCATATGATCTGATTCCCTCTGTTCCATTATATCAGGTATGTAAACAAGCTGTATTGTTGAGATTATTATAGAGACAAGAGCTACAAGTAAAAGCGCTTCGATTACACCCGCAACTGCCTTTCTTTCTTTGATAAGATTTCTGTTTTCCATCTCTCCTTCCTTCACCAACAAATTATAATATGTACGTACTAGAACTTATATTTTTCTTGTTTTTCAGTGAAAAATGGATTGACTTGTACTCAAATAGATTTAAAAGAGGCCAATTGATTCCATTTTTATCCTCTGAAGGTGCCTGTTGATGGTGCCATTCTAGGTGTAATTAAAACTTGTTAGAGGTGTGTTTGATATGTCTATGACATTTGCAGAAAAAATACTTGCAAAATATGCTGGAGAAAAAAAAGTAGCCTCTGGTCAGATAGTAACGGTACATCCAGATTATCTCCTGACCCATGACAATACTGCTGCTATTATTCAAAAGATACCAACTGAGTTAGACAAATACGGAGTTTATTCCAAATCTCTCTCGATTATTGTTATTGACCATGTTGTACCTGCTGCTTCTGAAAAAACCGCTTCAAATCATAAGGCTATAAGAGATTTCGTTAAAAAATACGGCATAGAAAATTTTTTTGATGTTGGTGCTGGTATATGCCATCAGATAGTAGTTGAGAAAGGATTTGCTCTGCCTGGAACGCTACTTCTCGGAAGTGATTCGCATACATGCTCATATGGTGCGGTTGGTGCTTTTTCATCAGGTATTGATAGGACTGAAGCAGCATCTTTGATGCTTACCGGTGAAACTTGGCTCAAGGTTCCTAATAGCATAAAAATGACATTAAATGGAAAGCTGCCACCAGGCGTATTCGCAAAGGATTTAGTTTTGCATATTATTGGAGATATTTCTGCATCTGGTGCGAATTATTGCTCTGTGGAATATCACGGCGATGTTGAGCAATTTCCCATAGCTGACCGGTTTACTATAGCCAACATGGGTGTTGAGATGGGTGCAAAAAACTCAGTTTTTGCTGTTGATAAAGTTACTACAAACTACCTCAAATCTATTGGAATGCATTCTTCAACTTATGCCCCCATCTATCCAGATGAAGATGCTTCATATATGCAGGAATTAAACTATGATTTATCCAAAATCGGTCCAGTGGTTGCATGCCCACATGCGGTTGACAATGTTAAGACGGTAAGTGAAATTGAGGGTTTGGAAATTCAACAATGTCTGATTGGTACTTGTACCAATGGAAGATTATCTGATCTAAAAATCGCTGCAGATATTTTGAAAGGTAAAAAAATCAGCTCGGGTGTAAGGCTGCTTGTTCTGCCCGCATCCAAAGCAATTTATGAAGTGGCTCTGAAGACGGGCATCATACAGACTCTTGTTGAATCGGGGGCTATAATACTTCCAACTGGTTGTGGCCCATGCCTTGGTGCACATCAGGGGGTATTGGCACCTGGTGAGCGTTGTCTCAGTACAGCCAATAGAAATTTCAAGGGGCGCATGGGTTGTAAAGAGGCAGAGATATATCTTGCTAGTCCTGCTACAGTTGCAGTCTCAGCAATTTACGGTAAAATTACTGATCCAAGGGAGGAGATGAAAAAATGAAGGTATGGAGATATAAAGACAATATAAACACTGACATGTTATTTCCAGGCAAATATACATATACTTGTAGTACTGCAGAAGAGATTAAACCGCATTTATTGGAGGATCTAGATTCGTCATTCTCAGAAAATGTAAGCAAGGGTGACCTAATTTTTGCAGGAAAAAACTTTGGATGTGGCAGTTCACGCGAACAGCCCGTTGTTGGATTAAAAGCTGTAGGGATTAGGGCAGTTGTAGCCAAAAGTTTCGCAAGGATTTTTTACAGAGCGGCTATTAATCAGGGCCTTGTTTTAATCGAATGTCCAGATGCAGTAAAGGCTTATTCAGGAAATGTTGATGTTGAGCTAGATGTAGATAACGGAAAAATAGTTGTGGATGGTAAGGTATTTTCATTTCCAAAGCTTCCGGATGAAATAATAGCTATTCGGAATGCTGGTGGATTATTGCCTTATACGCGTTCAAAATTGAAAGAGAAGCATAAGTCCTACAGTTGATCTTTGTTATACGCTGTGTGTTTGCCAGCCAAATATCCTTTTGAGAGTTCTATATAAGTTTCTGCATTACGGCGAGCCATACCTCTAAATTTCTCATCTTGCTTAACGATTTTTCCAGGTATCCCCAGTACAAGACTGTTCTCAGGAATATTCATATCTGTTTTAACAAGGGCGTTTGCACCGATGATTGATCCCTTCCCAATTTTTGCACCATTTAGTATTGTCACATTCATGCCAAGGAGGCATTCATCTTCAATAGTTGCTCCATGTACAATTGCTCCATGTCCAATTGAGACATTTTCCCCAATTGTTACACTGTGTTCAGTATCAGTATGTATTACACAACAATCTTGGACGTTAGATCCATCTCCAATATATATTGAGTTTTGATCTCCCCGAATTACTGCGTTTGGGAAAACACCACAGTTTTTACCAATTTTAACATTTCCGATTATTACTGCGGTTTTTGCGACAAAGCTGGATTTATGTATTTCCGGTTTCATTTTATCCTTCTGAGTTCTTGGTATCCATAGGCCTGTTTTATATTTTATGTTCTTGGTTATGGAAACGTTTCTCTTTATGAAAATTTCAACTTGCTGAAGCCTGCATAAAGCAAAAAAGAAGACAGCGATATATGCAATTTTTATTCTAAATCGATAAATAGAAATACAGCATAGCGAATGTAAATTATGGTGTTGGGATTGAAGACCAACGTCAAGATGGGACATAATTCGCTTAGATTGCTTAGTGATGGTTATGGAAATATTTGCCTTTTTTTCATCGTTGCCATTATGTTCTTCAGCATCCTAAATATTTCGGCTATTGCAAAAGATACAGTACAACCCGTCATAGATTATTTTGATGCTCATCCCAATGTACAGCTAAAAACTGATTATGTTAACATAACCTGTATTGCAAAAGATAACGAAGAAATACAAACGGTAAATGTAACTATTTTCTATCCTGGTGGGGAAAGCAAGATAGAGTCTATGCTATGGTCTCCTAAGGGCAAATATGTATACAATTCGATATATAATGTTTCGGGAAATTATAGTTTTTATGTTGAAGTGGAGGACAAGGCAGGCAACGTTGCAAATACTTCAATTAAAAACTTTTGGATAACATCAAATAAGAACGATAAGGATAGTGATGGTATGCCTGACTCGTGGGAAGAAAAGTACAACCTATGCCCCGAAGATTCAGGTGATGCAGATATCGATAGCGACTTGGATGGGTATACAAATCAAAAGGAATATCAAATAGGTACCAATCCACTAAAGGATATTTTCTTGCAAAATGCTGCATATCGGATGAGAGATAACTCCGAGTATCTTGCTCTATCGATATTTCTTTTCAGTTTGCTAGTGCTGTTTTCGTTTTATGGTATGAGGAGAATATCGCTATGAGGCTGATTGAACGACCGGAATTATTTGTTTTGTTGATGTTGTTTGGATTCTGGGTATTGTTTTTTTCTGTATGGGGAGTTATCTTTAGCAAAGACTGGTCCATACTAGTTCTAACCTTGTATGTGCTGTTGTTATTTTCCTCTGTTATTCTTACAGTTTTAAAATCAGTTAAAGCAACAGCAAAAATTAGTACAATCGAAGAATTTGAAAAAAGATTAAAAGGTAGTTTATATCATTTCAAATGCCCAAGTTGCAATGGGATATTTGCTGTCAAGGAATCAACATCTACTGATAAAAAATCTATTATAATCACCTGCCCCGAGTGTGGGAGAGTTGGCGTTATACCTTCTGTCCCCGATTGCATAGAAGGAGAAATACCTGAAGAAAAGTCTGGTAATGTGAATTTCAAATGTGGTAGCTGTGGGGAAGGTATAACAATTTGGGCAGAAGGCGCAAAATTATACCAAGATGTTTGTGTTTACTCCTGTCCATTCTGCGGTGAGGAAGAACCCATGAAACGTATCTAGATTTTATGTCTAACCTTTATTGCCTCGCCATGAGTGGATTTTTTCATCTCATTGCCATTCATTTTGGCGACACCTACGGCGCATAGTTTCTTACTCTGCAATACACAGACTTCGTCACCTTCCCTAATTAGCTCATCTGCATCTTTGACCCCTGGGGCAAAAACAGATCCTTCTAACGTAAAGTCATCAGATATCTCTACCCAGTATTTTTCCAGATTTGCAATTATTCCTGCACCGTGGAGTGTTAGAGAAATGAGTCCTCTCTCTTTTGTTAACATTCCAAGTTGCTTATTGTTGTGCATTATTCTCTGATAAGGATACTTTCCCTTTATTTCGCAATCGTTTAGAAGTTCTTTAGCAATTTTTTTACCAAATTGATAGGATGCAAGTGATTCTAGGTTCTCTCTTTTTCTTATTGAAGATTTCGCTTTATCATATGATGTTGTCTCTTTCTTTAACACGTTCGATAATTTGTCTAATGATTCGTTAGAAGTGGGGCTGCTTTCAATCTCTGTGTCTATTGATTTTCCTATGGTTTCACCTATAAATTCTATGATGGCTCTTGGAAGATGCAAGATAATCTTTTCATATTTATT
>CAYLOF010000015.1:0-1346 GCA_964385215.1 uncultured Thermoplasmatales archaeon | reverse complement strand
CTATAAATTCTATGATGGCTCTTGGAAGATGCAAGATAATCTTTTCATATTTATTGATCTCCAAATATCTTGTTAACAAATCTTGGATCATTCTTTTTTCATCTTCATTCCAGTAACCTGTTACAGGGATATCATATGCAGATGCAGGGTAGGTTAATTCTAATTCTCTTGGAACGATGCCTAGTGGGGAGGTTATTATCACTTCGTGAATGATATGTGGGTTATCCAAATTGTATATCTTCTCTCTAAATCTTTTGTGAGATTTTGAAAATGAGTAAGGTTTTTTTGCAGAACAAGGGAGAAGAAGAAGTATCTTTGTACTTTCTGGTTTACGATATCGATTTATCACTCGTTCTTGAAATCGTTTTATTTCGGTTCTGTATAACGCATCGTTTGTTGTGGCAAACAATTTACTTTTACGTGTTATAGGTGTTCTTTTTTCTACGAAATTATAGTGATGTTGGTCAAGACATTTCAATATGGCTGTTAAACTGGGCTTAGCTCTGACCCTTATTTCAACAAGTTCACGTAAATTTCCGTTGTAGATTGCATTTCTTACCTGTTTTATTTCGTTTAATAATGCAAGATAATTATGGTTTAGGATTTGATCAAAAGTCATCTCTGTGGGTTTGCCTGTGGATTCTTCACATGATGGGCAACTGCACGGTATCTCTGTTAAATCGTCGACATTATATTCACCTATTGGAAACAGTAGATTTTTCCTTCTAGCAGCTAAAATTGCCGATGCAGAATCAAAAAAATCCATTCCCATATACGTCAGTAGTGCAAAATTTGTTGGATCCCCTACAATTGGGAGATGTATCATTTTTTGGTATCCTATCTTTTCTCTTAGTTCTACTATAAAATCTACAAATTTTGATTGTTGGTGGAAAAGTTGAGATACATTTGCAACAATAAAAAAGGACGATGGATTGTTATCTAATGCTTCATCTATGGTTCCCTCGTTACCAGGTACAACATAGCAAATTCCATTTTGTTTATTGTATGCTGCTATTGCAGATGCATGTAATTCTTTAGGCATATCCTTTGGGTAAATCAAATGACCTGAGACTTTAAACTCATTTTTGTTTGTTTGGTGCGAAGAAAAAAACAAACTCTTTGATACCTTTAACGATGGTTTTTCTGTTTTAGAATCATCATTTGTTACCAGTATTTCTGCAAAATCAGGGGATGCAAATCTGGAAGTATTTACAAATAGGATGTTTGGTGTAATAATTTTTTTCTTTTTAATTAGAAATTCACCAATTCTTGCGGGGCCATCCCTTATTTTTACATTGAACTGCATTATCGCCAGATATATGTTTTTCTTTAAAGAATATTGGCAT
>CAYLOF010000014.1:0-15525 GCA_964385215.1 uncultured Thermoplasmatales archaeon | reverse complement strand
TATCAACATCAATGTTATCAGTAGCTGTCACCCAAAGAGTTACAATCTCACCAGTGCCAACACTCACATCACCACTAATACCAGTGATAACAGGATCGTCATTGTCGAATACATCGATGTCATAAACACTGCTGGTATCGAAATTATTGGCAGCATCATAAATAGTAACATTGTAAGTATGGTTGCTTTCATCATCACTAGGAGCGGGATACTCATATTCCCAACGTAAGTCGCCTGAATCCCAACCCATAGCAATTGGAGCGCCACTATCAATAAAAATTTCAGCATGATCAACATCAACATTGTCTGAGCCATTAACCCAAAGAGTTACAGTCTCACCAGTACCAACACTCACATCACCACTAATGCCAGTGATTATAGGATTTTCGTCGTCAAGAACAGTTGCTGAATATTCGGGAGTATAGTTGGTGTTTGGAACTGCGGCAGCGTCTTCGGCATAGAAATGATATGTTATATCAGAAGTGTTCTCATCTAAAATAATTGTTTTCTCAAAAAAATTTCCGCCAACATGGACCATGGTAACATTATCAGACAATATGCCATGGGACCAATTTACCGCCACAAATAATGAACTGGCATCACCAATGTCATCAGTTACAGATGCATTAAAAACAAAGGGATCTCCTGTCTCGCCGGAACTTGGTGAATTGTCAGAAATTTCTGGAGGTTCTACATCTGCTGTACAGACAATATGAAAATCCTCCCATCCAGGAATGCCACTAGCAGGATAAGAATCGGTTATGTTGAATGTATATGTCTCAGTTGCAAGCATATCTGCAATAAATACAAAGCTATTATCCGTTAAATTAACCATCGTATATTCACTAGCCGCAAAATCAGAAGAATTCCATGTCATATTTACAGTAGCTGTCAGGTTTGGGTTTCCTACTCCAACATTGTAGGTAACTGTTAAATTCCAGGTTTTACTGGTATCTGGATAGTGTCGATAATCACAACATAACGCACCCATCGATACAGCATCAGCTAGGCTTGCCCCAAGACCACTTGGTGGTGGAGGAGTTCCTCCAACATCATTAGGATCCATAGGTGCACCATCCCATGAAGCAGGATCTTCTCCAAGAATAACCCAGGCTCCTTTAGTATTTTGATTTAGATTAATTGTTGCATCCCAAACAATTGCTCGAGATTCATCTATAGCATCATCACCTACAACCAAACCTGATGATATCCAACCAATTGCGATGATGGTTACAACTACTGTAAAAAACATGCTTCTTTTTCCCAAAATATTCTTTATATTATCCATTTTTAATTTGCCTCTTTTCCTCAAGTTTAAGATATTATTAGATGTAATTGGCTGTAAGGCCATTTGAACTACAATATGCTTTATCCTCTATAAATATTTTTATATCTAATATATTTATTTTGACAAAATCTGCATACAAGGATTTTTTCAATGTCTGAACGCAAATTATTTTTTCAATATGCAATCATAGTATGAATATATCCAGTAACTGCAACCAGGTTCAAAGGTGCTTGCAAATTCATATCCCTGAGTAACGCTATTCCATCCAAATACAACATCATTTACGATACCTGCAGTGACTGCATCAACCCAGTTATAATCAGTACCACCATAGTTTACAATAAGATTAATCTTATTCACAGAGCTATCATCAGGTACACCCATTAGATTCCAATTTTCTTCCAAATCTGTAACGTAATTGTCTACGGAGGCAGTAATATTTTCTGCCCAGAGCTCACAAACATAGTATGCATACACCCAGTAGCCGTATCCTGGTTCAAAGGTGCTTGCAAATTCATATCCTTGCGAAACTCGGTTCCAACCGAAGGCATAGTCGCTAATCAATCCAGCAGAAACTGCGTCAGACCATGTATAATTCATTCCACCATAGTTTACAACGATATCTGCCTTATCTACAGATTGATTGAAAGGTAAAGAAACAAAATTCCAATTATTTTGCATGCTTGTTATAAGAACGTTTTGGGAGTTTTGGGCACTTTCGGTTCCACCGGACAAACAAACAACGTTTCCATCTCTGAGGCCTGCTACCAATTCCATAGAACCATCACCGACAACATCTGGAATCGATGCAATCGCATCTACTGCACTACCACAATATACAGATTCTAGTTCAGAACCGTCAGTACCATTAAGGAAATAACAGTAATTATTGGTAAATAAAGTGCCAACAAAGACATCATTTATTCCATCTCCACTGATATCTGCACTTCTTGCTACGCATTTTGGTTGATCTGCTACAGGATGAGTCCAAACAAAACCACCTGTCTGTCCATCGATGACTTTAACAGTGGAACCACCTATTGCTGGGACTATGTCAGGGTGACCATCATCATTTACATCGTCTAGTTTTTCAAATTGAGTTATTATGTTATATGATCCAACTGAGTTGCTATATATTTGACTACCTGTTGTGACATCGAGCCCATATATGTTGCCATAAAAGTCACCAACTATTACGTCTTTTATTCCATCACTGGTAATGTCATCGATTTGTTCCAATGCCCAAACTGATGATCCAGCAGCAGTAAATGTCCAAATTATATTCCCAGTTGCTCCATTAATACCATAAGCATATCCTATGGTTTCGCCTTCGTTAGATGCGCCAGCGAGTACATCTGGCTGGCCGTCACCTGTAAAATCCTCAATGCCTATTACAGAAAAACCTGGTCCACCTACGGGGCGTTCCCAGATTGATACGCCAGTTAAAGCATCTAGGCAGTATACTCTTTTTGGACCAGTATCTGTTGAATCATCTCCAGTATTTGCCAAAACATCAACAACACTGTCACCATTGTAGTCATAGCTACAATCAACCTGATAGACCCATCCGCCACTTCCATATTCATGAGTGTCATGAGTCCAGATCTGTTCACCGGTTTTACCTGAAAGTGTAATTATTGAACGGCTACCCCATGGAGTACCTACAACTATATCTTTATAACCATCAGAGTTAATATCTTCTGTTATTGCTAATTCATTTTGACTCCAAAGAGATCCTGAATATATCTCATGTTCCCAAATGACATCTCCTGCTGCATGGGCGTTTCCATTGAAACATCGAACGTAATTATCTTCGGAGCAAATTATCACATCAGATATACCATCACCATTAATATCAGGGATTGATGCAATGGCTTTTGGACTATAATCCTGCCTATCAAAACCACCGGTTGCTCCCCATATGGTTCTGGTACTAATATCAGGTATAGAATCAATTGTTTTTGGGCTATTATCATAACCACCAGTAATTTGGGAACTCCATAGGGTTTCACCAATAGAACAATCCATGTTGAATCCTGCACCCTGTACAGAAACAAGATATGGATTTTCATCAGGATCATTACTACTAATAGATAGGGTTGCACTGTATGTAATAGTTGCTGAGGGATAGAACCAGATTCCGACCTCTACTGACGAAAGAACACCAATATCAAATGGAAATGTCACCTGGTCATTCACGATGAAATGACTATCATCAGATGTAATATCATTAATAGTTAAAACAGAGTCGCCAGCGTTTTCTATTTTCATTAGCCATCCTGGATACGCATTTACCCGCACATTACCATAATCATGTGAGCTTACTGGTAAATCAATATCAGGTCCAGGATAAACTGCATTACCTGTGAGAGTTAAATCAACTGTTGGATGTACCGGGTCATTGGATTCGATACTAGCAGTCGCATCAAGCTCACCAAAATCTAAAGGCGCATAAACAAGTGGAAGTTGTACTTGATTACCAGATGTTATTGTAATAGGAAATGAGCTAGTGCAAGAAAGGTAAGTAGAACCAGTCCCAGTAAATGTAACATTTTGTATCACCAAATCCCCTATTCCTATGTTCTGGACAATAACATTCCAGGTTTCTGAACTACCGATAGTGACCACGCCATAATTATGACTACTAGTTGGGACATTTATCTCAGGGGTGCCGCCGCCACCCAGATCCACCTTATAAAGATAATCAACGCCGCCTGCTCCATTGTCACAATACCAAAGATAATTTCCAGCCCATACAATTCCTGCAGGATCTGTTCCTTCTGAATCGTAACTATTTAGAACGCTGCCATCTGAGGGGTCAATTTGATATATTGCATCTCCCCAATAATCTACCATCCATAATGTTGTATTATCTACACAGAGATCCCATGGCTGATTATCTGGTGCAGTAAAGTTTTGCAAGATGGATCCCGTATCATTGACTTTATAGATAGTTGAAGGGTCAGGATAATATGTTGCAACCCAGAAATCGCCAGAATCATAAGCAATACCTGACATATATTGATCTGGGAGGTTGAACTGAGAGATTAGATTTCCGCTCATGTCAAATTGTAATGCAACTGCAGGGTTTGATGGGTGATCTGTTGTCCAGAGGTACGTACCATCATAAGTAAGGCCAAAAGAATCATCTTGAGGCCCATTACATAAAAGTGAATAGCTACCATCTGAAGGATCTATTTGATATACTTCATCTCCATTGGCGCCATAGATGCCACAATAAATATATGTACCGTCATAGGCTAAACCAGATGCGCTCTCTGGAATTTGGTACGTTGCCACGATTGTCCATGCCCTATCGTTACTACCTTTTATTGGATTATCTTCTGGTGCCACTTTTGATATATCATCAGCAATCAAGTTATCTATTTCATTGCCTGTACTTAATGTTCCTGATGCTGGAAAAATCACTGCAATCAATAGCATAAATACAAAAATGCTTACAATTTCTTCTTTCATTTATTAACCCCCTTAAATTTATTAATAATATAATGTATGTCCATTTATTTAAATTTTTTGTAGGAGGATTTTTTCTTAGAGAAAAACTATTTTGTTCTTTTGTTATGTATTCGCCTTTCTTCTATGCGAAATAAGGATGGTTACAAGCATAATGACGATTAACCCAGCAGAAACTGAAGGAAATGGCATATCTGTCTCCTCGCTTCCTTTTTCTTCCGAAGCATTCTTTTGACATACTATTTTGAAACTGTGGGGTTCGTTGCCTGACGAAGCAAAAGTATAACTCGTTTCTTCCAACATATTTAAAAGATTAGTATTATTTTTTTGAAGCATAATATAAATATATTCACTTTCAGCCAGTTCTGATAAGTCCCATGAAATAGTAATATTTGTTGATGATTCATTTCCTGGTTCTGGAAGCCATACGATGGATAGGTTCCACATTTTTTCTTCATCGGGATATTGTTTATACTCATGCATTAACGCATCGTAAGGATATTCCATGTTTGTAGTGAATCGGGTGTTAATATTTGGAACCGTAGGTGGAAAGGGTGGGGCCATTACATCATATATATCCTGTCCATCAGATGCATCAGATGCCTCTCCTAAAACCAATCTGTTGCCTGTGCCATCAGAAGCTTCAATTCTTATCGTAGCGTTCCATACGATGCTATTGGGAGCGCTTTTTGAAAAATTGATAAGGTCTATGTCTAGCTGTGATGAAAAGCTGAACAATGATAACAATATTAATAAAAAAATTCCTATTGTTTTATAAATTTTATATTGTTTTACATATATATATTTCATGCTGATATTCTCCAATTATATTCAATTTACAAATTTTTTCTCGATTTTTACAATTGTGAGATATTGGTCATATTTATAATATCTTTCGATGTCTTTTTACTAAAGGGACAGATGGCTTATACATAGATTCAAGTTAACATGATTAGATTTAAAAAAAATAACCACCAGCTCTTACAAGAACTAGTGGTTGCCGAATGGTTTATGCTTAATTCGATTTCATTGTTTCAATATACATGGTTGATATGCGTACATCCAGTAGCCATCGCTAGGTATAAACGTATTTGCAAAGTTGTAGCTCTGAGTATTTCTGTCCCAGCCAAAGACAACATCGTTCACATAACCATTTGTTACTGCATCAGCCCAGCTGTAATCTGTTCCACCATAGTTTACAATGATATCTACCTTATTTAATGGTTGATCATCAGGTACACTCATTATGTTCCAGCCCTGTTCAAGTTCAGTAATGTAGTCATCTGATGGAACTGTTACTACATCAACCCAGAATTCACACGTTTCATAGCAATAGCACCAGTATCCTTCACCAGGTTCAAGTATTGAAGCAAAGACATACGAACCGCCATCCCAGCCAAATATAACGTCAGAAACAATTCCTTGGGTTACTGCTTGATCCCAGGAATAATAACAGTCATTGTATTTTACCATGATATCTTCTTTATCTATGGATTGGTTGAATGGCAGTGAAATCAAGTTCCAGTGGTTCATAGGATTAACTGCATTCTGTATATCTCCAACTGGGACTAGTTTACTAATAGTATCCGTGTTTCCTGTGTCATCTTCAACTGTTAATATAACAGAATATTTTCCATTAGATGTATATTGATGCGATGGGTTTTGATCGTAGCTCACACCTCCATCACCAAAGGTCCAACTCCAATTGACAATGGTTGCTCCTGTAACACTGGAAAGATCCGTAAAGTACACCGTTTCGGAAGCCAATGGATTATTTGGTGTATACTCAAAGTCAGCGGTAAGTGAACTTGTTATTTCAAAGGTATGCACAGGCGATGTTGCACCATAGTCATTTCCGTCAATCGCCCAGATATAGTAAGTATATGTTCCAACGATGGTATAGGAATCTTCGTAGTAATAGTCCCCACGTTGAATCATACTCAGATTTGTAGTTCCACTATTTGGATCAGTGATATGTACCCTGACTTGTGCGACTGATGTATCATCAGTAACTGTACAAGTAATATTCACGTTTCCTCCAGGTATCTGTGGATCTGGTTGAGCATCAACATTTAAGATTTGTGGTGGATCTGTATCGGGGTATCCATTACAATCACCATATGGGTATTCATCAGTTAGCCATGGGATAAATGTTACATTATCGCTGACATTGCATCCAAGACCTAGAGGATTGGATATTTCATGGTAGGGACCAGAAATGTGATCCCACCAGTTACAGGTTCCATTTACAATCGGCGCGGTTGAAGTTATACCCCATTCACAATCAATAAAGTTATTGTAATGCGCTATAACACTACTTGTATCAGCAGCATCATACCCTACTGCAATTGCCATTGTACAATCAGAAACATCATTTTCTTCAATGATAGCATAGGATCCAGAGCCGTAATACGTAGTGACTAAGAATCCTGCTGATTCTGACCCGTCAGATGATGCAACACCAGAACATCCACTCACTGTATTATTTATAACAGTAACACCACCACCGCCACCAATGTCAAGACAATAATCTAACCAGTCACCATCTCCTTTACCAACATAGGAGTTTCCTTCAAAAAGAGAGTCTGTAACCCAGTACAATACACCTATTCTACCAATCTCTGTGAATTGACAGTTAGTGATATTTACGGGACCTCCTCCAAATGCTGCTACTGCGACACCACCATAACCTGGGTATTTGATTTCATTGAAACATACCTGATCAATTGTACCTGATCCTTTATGCCGAATGCCTTGATAAATATCAAATCCTGTTCCATCAAGTTTCATATTACTTAAATGAAGCTCAATGCCACTGTTGACAAGCCACCAACCTCTGGAATCACCACTACCACCAGTATTACCAGTGGGTGCAATAATTGTCGATGTGCAACCTTGACCTGATATTGTCAAATTTTTACTTACAATAATTTGAGGACCTTCTGTTAGAGTTGTCGCAATGATCTCCAAACTGTGACCATTATCTGTGCCGGAATCATCGATGGCACTTTGAATTGTACTAAACCATTCATCTGTGTTCAAATTATGAACTATACCGCCACCTGAACAATCACCATATGGGTAGATATCATCAAGCCAAGGGATATAATCAATTGATCCAACTACTTCTTGCACTGCATCTCCAGTTCCCGGACCGTCGCCACTTGGACCAGAAATATCTCCCCACCAGTTACATTCAGCGAGAATGCCTGCTTGCATCTGATTGATAAGGCCACCATAGGCACTTCCATCAGATCCAGAATAATGTTGTACATTACCAACAATATTACAGTGCTCAACCGTTACATTGGTTGGTCCAAGATTTTCTTTTCCCGGTTCACCAAAACGCATTCCACGCTCATTATTGGTAAATGTACATTGTGTAACGGTGACATCATCACAGTGAGCAGGATAAGCTACATAACCTCCTGATGGATTGTTACCTGTTCCTCGTTCTTTCACAGTAAGCGCTACTCCTTCTTTTGCTTCATCGATCGCGTTATCTATAAAAACACAATTATCAAAAACAAAACCTTCATATGTTCCAGCTTTTAAGTTGACATCAATACCAGCACTCCAAGGTGCAAAATAACTTGGAAGAGCACTAGAATCAAAACCATTCTCATTGACTGTACAACCTGTAAACGTCGTATCTGATAATTTCTCAGCATATACTCCTTTATGATTATTATGATTGAATTCCGTATTTGTTACAGAAACATGACTTACTGTACTTGTATCAGCACTTACTTGTTTTTGAGTATACCACCCATATGTAAGATTATTAAAAGCTGAATCAACAATAGTCAAATAAGATAGTGAAGATGTTAAATCCACATAAAGACCACGTTCTTGTTCTGTTGATGGATTGGTATTTGTACCTATCACATGAACATTGTCAAGTTTTATGTAGGAAACATCTGTTCCTGTTGCCGCGGTAAATCTTCCAATTGAAAAACCTGCTAAACTTACTGGTTCAATTCTTAGATCTTGGAATAGTATCGGATCTGTGTCTGAAATACCAGATGCTGTTATTTGAACAACTCCAACATGTGAATCTCCTGCACCTGAAGAATCTTGTGTGATAATCGTTCCATTTGTACCACTACCAGCGCCAATAAACGTTAAATGTTTGTTCACTGTAATGTTTTCATTATACGTACCTGCATCGATATGAATTGTAGTTCCAGTAGCATCATCAATGGCATCCTGAATGAGCATTCCTGGAATCACATAATAGTTGTCTTTAGCGACATCAAAGATTAACATATCTTCATATGGAAATCCAGATGTTATCAATCCATTGGCAAAAGATTTGGCGTTTGTAAGATTTTCTTGGTAATACCATTGTTTAAAATTCCAAGTACCTGCTCTAAATCCATAAACAACATAATCAAATTTACTTGGAATACCCACATTAATAAAAGCACCATAAGGAGGATCCTGCTCCAGCAATAACGGTGCAGGTTCATCAGCATCAAATGATCCGCTGAATGTAATATTCTCTGCATCTACATTCACTGCATGAACACTCACCCCGCCCCATGGGTTATTACTGGTCGTAATATCGGTGACATCGATATCTTGAGAATCTAATATCATGATACCAAAACCACTTACCGTATCAACAACTTCGATATTTGTTAATGTTGCACCTTGAACGGTATGCATATCAACACCCGTTCTTCCAGAATCTTGCACCCGAATATTTTCAAGCGTGATACCACTCACATGGGAGATTTTGAATCCATAATGATCCGTGCCAATTAATGTGAGATTCTGAATAGTGGTATTATCAGCAAAATTGCTGATTGCATATCCGCTGAAAGAACTTGCATTAATAATGGTATTTCCTAAGCCAGATCCATCAATGGTTAATTCTTTTACTTTTAGATCCACGGTTTCAACATAATGTCCTGCTGCTACGTAAATAGTACCACCATCGCATACTCGATCAATCGCAGTTGCAATTGTTGCCACATGACTCCAGTCATACCAACCAGTTGCTGCATCGTCATCAACATACACTGGATCAACACATTCTCCACCAACACATTCACCATCTGGATAGACATCAGTGAGCCATGGTAAAAAGCCGACATTATCACTCACGTTGTCACCAGTTCCACCTGAATTGCTTGCATGATTTGGACCAGTTATTGCACCCCACCAGTTACAAGTTGCATCAACGTTGGTAGTAAGATTATTCCATAAACCATAGTTGCCATTGCCAAAAATGTTATTATTGTTAATATTTCCAGTGAAATCATCCCATATACTTATTCCATGAGATATACAATTTTTAACTTCATTTTCCTCAATAACAAGATCTTCAACAACATAGGCATATATACCATAATCTGAACCGCTAACTGTATTATTCTGGATAAGGTTATCATGAATCATACCCATTGTATATGCAACTTTTGTAGAATTTCCTGAAACACCGATAACACCTACTTCTATACCAACCTCATTTACGTTGCCGGTACCCGTTATAGTATTATTGCTGATTTCATTATTTGTAATTTCCTCGCTGCCAGTTAGGTCACTATATGCACCATAACGAGTGTCAAGTGCCAAACAGACGCCAGGTGCCGTATAACCAGCTTCTGTACCATCTGCATGAATTATATTATTTTGAACAAGGTTTCCAGAACACTCATCTTGTGGTGGTCTTACTCCAAACATAATTCCTATGCCTCCACCACCTGAAGCTACTGTATCAGTTAGTACATTATTAGTAATCTCCCAATTACTTCCATCATAATTACTGATTCCTTGCACAGCATCATTTACTTCAAAAGAATCAATGATAACATCATCAACACTTCTACTGAAAACAGCAAAGAAGAAATTTGTAGTTGCATTGCAGTTTATAGTTAAGTTTCTTATCTCTGTTCCATCAGCTCCTGCATCAAGTCGGAAGGCAGTCTGTAAGCCAGAACCGCTCTTATACGGTACACCGCTGCCAATAATAGAGTCCCCAGTGGTTGATCCAAGAATCATTACTGATTTATTGATTATTGCTCCTGAATATATCCCCTCTGCAACATGAACTGTTCCACCATCACAAACACGATCAACTGCTGTCTGAATACTTGCAACATGACTCCAGTTATACCAACTGCTTGCTGCATCATCATCAACATATATTGTATCAGTACAATCACCTACACAATCACCAACAGGATACGCGTCATCAAGCCATGGAACAAAACCAACATCAGTACTTACATTATCACCAGTTCCTGGGCCATAACCACCTGGACCGGATATATCGCCATACCAATTACACTCAGCATCAAGCGTTCCGGTGCCACTGTTGCAAATTCCATAGAGGGTATTACCTGTAATGTCATTGTAGTTAACTATAATGTTTGCAGCTGACGTTCCAGGATAGACGTATACTCCATCTTCAACGCTGTTCATAATCTGGTTGCCTGTGATATCTACGGAGCCAAGAGTTCCACCATTCCATTCTACTAGAAAGATGCCTTTATTGTTTCCATCCAGATCATTTCCGTCAATGGTCACGTTTTTGATCTCAGCATTGGCTCCGTAAGGATAGATGTAAACCCCCGCTGAAGAAGCACCAGTTACGTTATTGTTTCTGACGGTTACGCCATCCAGCACAGCCGTATAAGAGTTTTGAGAATCTCCAGCAACAACCCAGATGCCACGCATTAACGGACCGCTCACGGTGTTGTTCTCCGCCTTGATATTCGTGTTTGTTTGACCGGTCGTGGAAGGTGAGCGGATATTGGTATATAACAGTATACCTACCTCTGAATCCCAAGCTCCAAGGATATCCTCCCCACCAATGACGATGTTGTTGAGTACTTCTGAGTTTTTCGCATTCGTCAGTTCAAGAGAATAGACGCCGCAATCCTCTGCTATGTTATTCTCGATTAGCCAGTTATCATGTAGAGCTTGACCTTCATTTCCTACAAGGACAGCATCCCAACCAATATCATGAATATAGTTATCACGAACGATAACATTATTGATTGGATCGGAATCCCAAGCAAGTATACCACTACCTACTCCACCAGAGCCTCCAGAATTATTATAGTTACAAATTTCAAATCCCTCAATAGTTACATCAGATACACCACCATCAATAGTAATACCGTTGATGTCTAATCCTCCACCACCATCAAGAATTGGAGCATCCACTCCAGGTCCAACAGAGGAATCCCCTGGATCGCCAGTGAGAGTGAGACTCTTGTCAATAGTTACCTCCTCATAGTATGTTCCTGCAGCAACATCAATAATAGTATTGGATGCCGCATCTACTGCTTCTTGAATATACGTATAATGATCATTGAACGGATCCCAACCATATTTCAGATACCATATGTTTCCATCGATTTCAGCATTAGTATCATCCGGATTTCGCTCAGATGTAAAAAACAGAAACGTGTCACCATTATCATCAGTATAGCCAATCGGCCACATATCAACCCATTCATTTGCTCCATATCTTCCCTCTGCTATCGATAATTCTCTTCCATCAAAGAATCCACTATCAATTGTAGTACTGGCCCAACCGACAATCCATTGTCTGCCACCGGTATATGGAGCTGCTGCAAAAATATAATGATCATCAACCTTGAATAAAAATGGATCATAATAACCTGTAATGGTTTTACTGGCAATTAATTCCCATGAGGTTCCTGTGTCGTTATACCAATAGATATAGTAGCTTCCACCTGAACCAAGTGCAAGATAAAGATTAGAACCATCAACAAAGAAATGACCAAGACCGCCAGTAAGAGATTCAGATGCGCCAACTTGAAGTGGTGTGCTAAAAGAAGTATCATCTGTTGGTGTAGATGAATGCACAGTATGATAATTACCAGATCCTTCAAGAATCCAGATTTCACCATTAAATGCAACTTCATCATGATGTGCTTGTCCATCACTCATATCAGAAACATATGGGCCAACCTCATACCAGGTGCCACCATCATCTGTATAGTATCCATAAAGGGAGCAAGTGGTCCCGACATCAATAGGTACAAACACCCAAACATTTCCATTCAAATAGGCAGCTCCTGTTTCTCCTAGATAAATATCATCAACTGGAAGTTCAACATTATCCTTTGAACCTGATGCAAAACCGGCTATTGAATTTGCTTTTTCATAATAAAGAACATAATCATTAACATCAGGGTTTCCAGATGAATAAGGATCATTGCATCCTTCAGATCGACCAAAGAACATCCAATAATTTGAACCATCATATACAATGGATTGACCTCGCTCATATGACTCATTAGCAGTAACCTGTATTGGTTGAGTAACTTCAAGGATTTCTTCTTCGAAATAAAGAGCACTTGTACACTCTCCACAGACTTCGGGATAATGATTTCCGCTAGAATAAACCCATCCGCCACTACTTGGATCCTGTGTTGCAGCAAGCCAGTAACAGGCATGGTTTATCTCAGTCTGATAAGTTGATTTATCAACTAACACAAGAGAGTTTACTGCATAAGCTGTTGACTGCCAATCTTCGTCATAGGTGTTTGCCCCGTAACAGTAACTAAATGCACCGCTAGGATATTGACATTCCAACAGAGTTGTTAATAAACTTGTAATCTTATCTGTATGCACATCGGCAGTCACGAAGGAATCAATTAATCCAGTTATTCCAAGGGAATACCAATAGTAATCTAGATTACCATAATTTGGATCCCAACCATTGTTTTTGTTTGTTGTTAAATTAAAATAACCTGGATTTTGCATAAAGCTATCCTGATAGATCACTTCTGCCATATCATCTGCATCAGAATCATAACCATCTGTCGAATATCTTTCATGTAGCATTGCTGCAGCTTTCACCCATATACCAATATCCCAAGGGATAATTCCATTTTCATATCCTTGACCAGCACGGGCATCACGAATATATTCTGCCCAAGCGGTTGCATTACTGTGGGTTGATATTTTCGCATCATATTTTGTTTTTGCTGAATCTTGGTAGGTTGTACCACTTACACCTGGCAAATCATCATAAAGCATGAGAAATACAAGATCACTACCGGAATCTATTTCCGAATCTGTTATCATATGTCCTGCGGCATCATCTAAAGCTGTTTTATATGATGCATCGCTTGTCTCAAGATAAGCATAATACAGACCCAATGCGGTTGCACCATAAAGATTAGTAGAACTTGCAGCTGCTGAATGGGTAAACTGAGGTGCAGTTAATATCCAATTCCAACCTCCATCATCTGGATCATCAGGACTATCTGGATTGCCATTACCTGCGTTATCCTCAGTGATATCTGCCTGAGCATGAACCAAATAATCAGCACCATCGATTAGTGCTGTATCAATTTCTGGTGAACCCTTAAACATAGAATAATCAGGAATGGTTTCTTTCATTGTCGGTACAAAATCAAATTCGTTTTCATCAGCATCTGCAATAGACATTGGCAGTATTGCCAATGTAGATAAGCACATTACTGCAGCTACTGCGAAAATCACCAGCCTCTTAAAACTCTTGTTCTTTTCTTTCATGTTTTTCTTTTGCCTCCTTTTTCATTTTTCTTATGTTGTTTTTATTTTGAAATTTAATTTGACCACCCTCACCGGCTAAGAAGCATTACAAATGGTTCCTCGTCAAATTGCACTTTGGGCACTACACATTCCGCACCCTCATTGTAAAAAGTCTTTATTTTTTTCATTTTAATTCGTCTCCCTTTTAAAACATCTTTTAGTCGTGTTTCTTCTTAAAACAAAAATTAGTTTACTTCCTCCTTCCATACATTTAGCGTCTGGTTCAGCAGCTAGCCCATTAGCCAGTTCAAAAGCTCCATCAGTATTTGCAACAGCCGTCTTTGTATCGTTCACGATTGCGCCTTCCAATCTTGCAGCATCTACTTTAGTTTGTGTATGAAAAGTATTATTTTGCAACGACATATATCTCCCCATGACTGCATAGCCTCCATGGATCTGCAAAGGTGACGTGACAGTGTTTAGCACAGTATGTGGCTATAGTGCACACATATCACATATGAATGATATGGAAATAGAAGCGATATAAAGTCATTATCACCATATTATTAAATGCGCAGTATCCGTTTGTTGTTAGTTGATAGGCATAAGAAAAATACTTATATATCTTTCCATAACTAATAATACTATTATAAATGTTGTAAAGTAATGTTATGGGATTATTTTCTCTTAGTCTATCTTTGGTCGCTTTTCCTTTAATCCCTTTTTCTTAAAAACCATCCCCCATAAAAAAACATCCACCAAAAAGGTAGTGTTTCATTCAGGTAAAAAGAAAAGAGACGCCCCAAACATAAGGATCTATAGCATGAAATTAAAAATAACGCTTCCCCTTCTTCCGTCCCTTACTATACATATAATGCGGAGTGGATATATAAATATTTTGGAATAATAAATGCAACAGACGTAACAATTCCATCTCATATTCCCTTTTCATAATTCGACGTAATCTATAAAGATCAGTAGACCCACACATCCTATTGAGAAATAGTCTTAAATTAATTGTTAACTTAGGTAGTTGCCTTTAACTACAAAATTTTCATTGATCCCGACCATTCGCTTAAATGCTAAGATAATTGCAATCAACAGCACCACAATAAAAATTCCTACTATTTTCATTTTTTTCTATCTTCTTTAATCTGCCCCTCCCATCAAAAAACAAAATCTAATATACGATAGCCATCATAATAATGTAAATGATGTGATTTAATTACTGGAGTTTTGCGTTTTGCTAAGCATTT
>CAYLOF010000013.1:14055-15888 GCA_964385215.1 uncultured Thermoplasmatales archaeon | reverse complement strand
CAGGAATTGGAGGAATTGCAATGAAACGTCAGGCAGCTTGGAGAGTTTTCGCAAGCGAATACAACGATTCGACAGTTGAATTGAAAGGTGAAGGAGAAATGGCTCCAAATTATGTCGTTACTCCTTTGGGAGCTAAGGTCAACCGCTTATTTGTAATAGGCGTTCTTACAGACGTTGAGAACGTCTCTGAGGGTGGAGAGTTTGTCAGGGCACACATTTCTGATCCAACTGGCGTTTTTACACTATATTCTGGCCAATATCAACAAGAGGCCACAGACGCTCTTTCCAACATTGAGGTACCAGCCTTTGTAGCAGTCGTTGGAAAAACAAGAACATACGTACCTGAAGAAGGAGGAGATATGTATGCATCCATCCGCCCAGAAAGGATCATCGAGGTTAACGCAGACATAAGAGATCAATGGATTCTAGAAACATGTACAAGCACGAAAGATAGAATCGAAGCTTTTGTGGAAGCAAATAAAATGGGCGAACCGAACGTTGGAGATCTCAGAAAATTAGGATATCACATTGATCTTGCCGAGGGACTAATTACTGCTTTGAAAAGCTATAAAAACATTGACTTAAGTAAATACATTGCATTGATCAAAGAATCTCTGGAATACCTTACACCAGATAGAAAAAACTTGCCAGATATCAGCAAAAAAGATAAAAAGATAGTCGAAAAAGAGGAAAAGAAACCAGAGAAGAAAAAAGCTGAGGCAAAAACAGATGAAAAAGATAATTTTGAGGAAACCGAAAACACCGTTTTGAAAGTCATAAAGGACAATGAAGGTAAAGAAGGGGCGCCCTGGGACTCGGTTACTGAAAAGTGTGTAAAATCTGGTCTTGACGAGGATTCAATCGAGGAAGCACTTACATCACTTATGGACAAGGGTTTGATATACGAGCCCGTTCTTGGAACGATTAAAACTACCTAAAAGAAAAATCTGAACTAATCCCCTTATTCTTCTGCAATATTTTCATTTTGGCAGTATCGCAAGATATCTTTATATAGTGTTATAGCTAAACATTATCATGGATAGCTAGTGGTAGGTGAAGACGATGAAACAATATGAAAAAACGAAAGTAAAGTCTGAGAAGTATCCATCCCTATATGATGTTTTTAAACCTGGAGACAGAGTAAAAAGAAATTGCACGGACAAATATGGCAAATCAGAGGAATACGAAGGAATTATAATGGGCATGGATAACAACAGCATGGAAATCTTTTGGGATACATTGAATAGAAAATACAGCCCTAAAGAAATAGATGTAAATTTCACCAATTGTTCAGTAGATGAGATACTTAAAGGCAGTGAAAAGTATACTCCTATCAAGAATGAAAGACACAATTATAAACATATATTAAAAGTATACTAAAGAGGTATGTATTTGTATATATTTAATTTAGACTCTAGAGCTGTTATCGACAGAAAAAAATTATGTACTATTTACAGAAGAAGAGTAAGGGAGGGCATTGGATGAATAGAGAGGCTTTGCCGCTCATACTTGCAATATTCGCACCCATCATTTTGGTTTCTTTGATTATGATACATATCAATGGATATGATCTAACCTCATTTTTTAGAAAAATTGATCTGATTTATTACATCATCATTGTTCCCATTGCCCTTGGTTTTATGGTTGCTATTTTGAAATATAAAAAAGTATGATGTTCAATAAGTTTTAGATATATTTCAAGATATATGAATAGATATATTTATGTAACGCTTTTGCCAGATTTATGATGTTTCGCTACCTCTTCACCTGCATTCCGAAACGCTCTTGAAACCCCCCCCACACCTAATTTTATTCCACCAAATATCCGTGAAA
>CAYLOF010000013.1:10285-13955 GCA_964385215.1 uncultured Thermoplasmatales archaeon | reverse complement strand
AACGCTCTTGAAACCCCCCCCACACCTAATTTTATTCCACCAAATATCCGTGAAACTACTAGTGCATGATGCTTCAAGTTGTGTTTTTTTAATACTTCCAGTAAAACTCTACCAGGATGCCCAACCTCACCATCATCTTTAACCGACTCGACAATTTGACCAGACTGATTAGAAACACGTAATGCATAACAGTGGTGGTTTGCCTTTTTATAAGAAGATCTATGTGACTTTATAATATCAATAATTTCATCTTCGTCACCCAGCTCATATAGATAGGCAAAGAATTGAGAACGACGGACGACCAATTTGCCTGCAGATAACTCCTTCATGATTTTAAGTTAGGACAAAAGGGGTTTTAATGTCTTTTGCAAAAATGAAGCACATCACAAACAATAGAATATAGCTGGTATGAATTGTACAACAAACCATTAATAAGTATAATTATACGGTCTATACAGATAAATATGATAATTGCAGGATTGCTATCAAGTCAAAACGAAGCAAATGAAGTACAATACATCGCAAAAATTTTTTCAGTAAAAAGCAGAATCCGTTTTATTGTACGAAAGGAAGAAATCAAAGAGCTGATTAGAAGAGAAGAAAAAATCGCCAAACAGTAAATTTAAAAATGTATCTGATGTTTCGCCACTCTAAGGACGAAACAAAATGACTGTTTTAATTATAGCTTCAACCAAAGATCCTGCAAGCGTCAACATCAAAAAAAATCTTTTAAAACAATCAAGTTGGGAAGAAATAGACGAATTTTATGAAAACGTCGTCTACAGGCATTCCAATATGAAAGACATAGTCATGGTCACAATAAATGACAGAAAGATAACACATGAAAACCTTGACAAGGAAGTGGAGGAAAAACTAGGAATAAAACCAAAACAAGCCATTTTCATTTCACGCCACACTAGCAAAACTGGAAAACCGACATTAACCGCCCATCCAATAGGAAACTATGGCGTGGCACAATTTGGTGGAGAAGACAGAATCTTACCAGAATCATCACCCCGATTAATGACTCATCTACTGAGGATACTGAAAAAAAACGCTAAACAAGCAAATCTCTACCACCAAGTATGTTTTGAAGTCACCCACCATGGACCCTACATCTCCATTCCTTCCCTCTTTGTAGAGGTCGGAAGTACAAAAGAAGAATGGGAAAAGCAAGAACCGGCAAACATCGTGGCAAAATCGGTACTTGAACTCTTGGATTCATATCATTATGAGAGTGATTTGCCTAACGACATACCTGTATTAATTGGGATTGGTGGAGGACATTATGCACCACGATTCACAGATGTTGTTCTTGAAAAGAAAGCAGCATTTGGTCATATGGTACCAACCTACCAAATCAAAGCAGGAAATTTCACTGAAACTATCCTTGATCAAGTGATTCAAAAAACCCCAAATGCATCAGTTGGCTATTTCCACAGGAAGGCATTAAAAAAATCACAGATAAGAGAATTCAAAACATGGTTTGAAAAACGAGACATCTCAGTGATATCCAGTAAAGAGCTTCAAGACCTTACTTTAGAGACGTTGTAGCAAGAATATGTGCCTGCCGTAGCGGCTCAGGATGTTTATATTTGCTAAGATGTTTCACAATATCTAGAGAAGTTTCAAAAGAGATCTTATGACCGGGGGAAACATAAACAGGTTTTTTTGCTCGTTTGGATGAAAACAAAGTATAACCAATTTTTTTAGTATCCAGCTTAACAGTATTGCCTTCTAATTTTCCACAAAGCATACTTTTTGCAACTCCAATACTTGGAATGCCAAGGCTAACACCTACATAAGACGCCATACCAATTCCAAAAGGATGCATCAGTCCATTACCATCAAGCATTAAAACAGAGGGTTCGATATCCAAAATTCCTACTAATTTTTTCACAAATGGTGATTCTCTAAACGATAAATATGTTGGAATATATGGAAAAAAAGTTTTAGCGAAAACCGTTTTTTCTTCAATGACTTCCTTTGTTTTATAATCCATGACTACACATGCACCACAACAGTCATCAAAATCATTTTTAGGATATGCCACATCAAATCCAGCAACATTTTCTATCTCATCAAAGCCATCGTTGGTATCTACTTTTTTGCTCAATTCTATCTGCTTTGATCTAAGTTTCTTTAAAGGATAATCAGTTTTGAAATCATCAAACAATACATTTTCAAAATCAACAATTCGGCCGCCCTCAACATAGATATTATCCTGTTTCAACCTTCTAATTTTGTCATCTATACCAAGTCCAAATCCGCCAAGTCGACCATCTGAATAAACTATTTTAAAACAAGGCATAGTATCGGCATCAGGATTTTGGTTCATCATCCTTCCAACCGCCCTTGCAGCACGTATGTCCCCCAATGCCTTTGCTACATTCCCATATGTAGAAATTTTTCCGTTGGGGATCTGTCGTACCAAATCATATGTATACTCAAAAAGATTCATAAATGGGAAAACAACTATACTTTGTAAATAGTTTTCTTTGAAAAAATCTAGAACATAACTGGATAAAATGAATAAAATCAAGTTTCTAGGGACTGCTGGTGCACGTTTTGTGGTTACCAAACAGTTACGAAAATCTGGAGGGCTATGGCTAACACTTGACGACGCAAACGTATTGATTGATCCAGGTCCAGGCTCACTAGTCAGATGTCTTTCGAGTAGACCTAAACTTAACCCTAGAGATCTTGACGGTATAATATTGACACATCGACATATCGATCATTCAAACGACATCAACATAATGATAGAAGCTATGACTAATGGAGGGTTTAAGAAAAAAGGAACAGTCTTTGCCCCAACTGACGCACTTGAAGACGATCCGGTCATTCTGAAATATGTAAGAGACCATATTGAAAACATCGAGATTCTAAAAGAAAAGGGAGCCTATAATATAGGCAATATTTCATTTTCAACACCAATCAAACATATTCATGGAGTTGAAACCTATGGCTTAAACATTCAGGGAAAAGATTGCTTGATTTCACTAATTGCCGATACAAAATACTTCGATGGTCTTGAATCCTATTATGCAGGTGACATACTCATTCTTAACGTTGTATTATTGAAAGGTAAGGAACACATAATGCATCTTTCACTCAAAGATGCGGAGAAAATAATTAATGCCAATAAACCAAAGTTAAGCATTCTTACGCATTTTGGCATGACAATGATAAAGGCAAAGCCTTGGGAAATCGCAGAGCAACTTTCTGATAAACTAGGGGTTAAGGTTATCGCTGCCAGTGATGGCATGGAAATAGATATCGACCAGTATAAATTCTAATCAATTTCGCTTTCTTCAACTATCTTAGCCATTCCTCCAACCTTTACCACCGTCTTTTCTAGTTCTACAAATACCCTCCCAGGCCTTCCAATTATGTCTCCCTGTTCACACGTTAAACTCTTGTCTTTGATGATTCCGTTTTTTAGAAGATAACTGCAAACAGCACCATTCGCAGTACCGGTGACCGGATCTTCATTTATACCATATAGCGGCGCAAAATTTCTTGCATGATATATTGAACTGGATTCAATGGTATCAAAAGTAAAAAGATGAAAACTTCCAACGCCTAACTTGGCACATATTTTTTTAATTTTTTCGAAATTTGGCCTAATTTCTTTGAGAGTATCAAAAGAATGTATAGATAAAGGCAA
>CAYLOF010000013.1:0-10185 GCA_964385215.1 uncultured Thermoplasmatales archaeon | reverse complement strand
TGATTCAGTAAACGCATTAACTTTCTTAACGCTAATTCTCATAATTCAATCCTTTGTGATTCGCATAAATTTATTTCCCATTACCTTCTATGATTCCAATCTGCTACCGAGAAACATTCCTTTTCAAACTTTTTTGTAAGCTCTTTTTCTTCTTCAGTTAATGTTCCTTTTACGAGTTCAACATCAAATTCTTGCTCAAAACCAATCTTCATGGCATGAGAGATTTCTTCAAATAAAACTTCCTTTCCTAAAACATGTTTTATTGAGGTGACTCGCTCTTTTACATCAGCTATGAGCTTATCTTTTATCTTCTCGTTTGGCACCTTAAGAAGAGAGAACATCTTCTCAACATTAACATCCGTTAGTACAGTCCCATGCTGAAGCACCGTTTTTGCCTTACGCGTCTGGGCATTTCCGGAAATCTTTTTTCCATTTGTAATAATATCATTAATCGGAACGTATGTGCTTTTAATTCCCAAATTTTCCAAACCTTTCATTACCGCACCACATATTTTACCATAGCTTTTCATTATGTTTTTTGGAATGGCACGATGGGATTCAGAAATAACTATACTGTACGTCAATTCCTTTTCATGATAAACTGCTCCACCGCCAGTAATTCTCCGAACGTAATCAACGCCTAATTTTTTGCACATATCTATATCGATCTCTTCAGCAAGACTCTGAAAATATCCAATCGAAATAGCAGATGGCTCCCAACCATAAAATCTTACAGTAGGCGAAACTTTGCCCCCACTATTGGCTACTAACACTGCTCTATCTATTGCCATATTAGTAAATGCTGAGCCATAACCAGTTTCTAATAATCTCCATTGTTCTTTCATTTTTTGCACATCAATATTCCTTTGGTAAGTCCTTTTACATCCACACCAATAAACTGGATATTTTCCGTTCTAATAATCGAATCGATTTTCTTAAACAAAATTTCTTTTTCTAACAGCGTATCTTTTAATTTATCCTCCATTGATTCGATTGCTTCTTCAGGATAAGCAAAAAAGTCTCCAGTTATGTTTATTTCATCGATTAAATTGCTTTTTTCATCATATTTTAAGTAGATTTTCAAAAGTTTGCCTTTTGGTACTTTGTAAACAGATCTAGATTGCATTTTCATCAAAGGAGATTCTTTATCCATTTATAAATTTCATCTTTTAGTTTCAGAAATTGCTCTTTCTGCATGATATGAACTTCTGACTAATGGCCCGGACTCTACATGTTCAAAGCCCATATCTAGAGCGATAACTTTGAATTCCTTAAATTCTTCTGGTGTGTAATATTTTTTAATTTCAGCATGATTAATTGTTGGCTGCAAATACTGCCCAATTGTCAAAAAATCGGCTTTTACTTTTCTCAAATCTTCCATCGTTTTTATGATGTGGCTCTTATATTCTCCCAATCCCACCATAAAACCAGATTTTGTCTTTACGTTGCTATCAATATTTTTTATGTTTTCTAAAACAGATAAGCTTGTTTTATAGTTGCCCTCTGGTCTTACTTCAGGAAACAATCCTTCAGATACTTCGATATTATGATTTATAACATCAGGTCTAGAATCCATAACTTTTTTTAGTGCATCTTTGCTTCCCCTAAAATCAGGAATTAATACCTCCACTTTACAACCATAGTTCAATTTTTTGATTTCCTTTACACAATCATAAAAAACACTGGCACCACCATCTTCCAAATCATCTCTTGTTACAGAAGTAATAACAACGTATTTTAACCCTAATTTTTTAACACTTTCTGCAACGTCTTTTGGCTCATCTGGATTTAAAGGAAGTGGTTTTCCATGTTTAACATTACAATATTTGCAGTTTCTCGTACAAGTATCCCCTAATATTAAAAAAACGGCAGTTCCGTTACCAAAGCATTCTGCCATATTGGGACATTTCGCCTCTTCACAAATAGTATGTAGTTTCGCCTTCCGCAGCATTTTTTTCATTTCCACATAAGCTTGCCCACTACCTAGAGGCACCTTTAACCAATCAGGATGACGTCTTTTTTTCATTCAATTAGACTCCCATTACTACTCTTAACAGGTCTCGTACTCCTGGCGCAAAACCAAGTACAAATATCCCAATTTTTAAAAGGTTTACCAAGCGTCGATATTCGTGTAATTCTCCCTTGTAAAGTACATCAAAGAGATATATGACAAAAACAATCAGAAGAAATTTGACAATTGGGAACAATGGCGGCCAAAGTTCCATTAGAAAATTTGAGGCAGGATGCAGTTCACGATAACCAGCCAACCCCATATGCAAGGGATCATAAATGCTAACATAGCTTGTGATACCATCAATCATGTGACCGCCAATCATAGCCAAATTCAGCGGTTCTGAATAGATGTTGATATGATCATTATCCTTGTAAAATCGAGAGACGGCATACACAATGACAAGGATTAAAGAAACCAAGCCAATCATCAAAAAGAACATATCGAATCGTACGCCGTGGCTAGCACCCCATTGATCACCAAGGAGCCACTGCACAGTAAAAAAAAGGAATGGCAATAATAAAAGAACCCCTCCAGAAAACAAAATGGAATCTACTGTTAAATACCGCCTCTTAACATGCTGTTGAAGGTAGTGCCCAACAAAGAAAAAAACCAGCACCCATATTAAAATTTGCACATAAATCAATGGGGATACAAACAAATATACCAGAGGTTCGTTGAAAAATCCAGAATCTTCCAAAACACGGGTAACTGAACCAACTACAATGTACGGCAACAAAGCAAGGAGAAATCTCCAATCTACAAGAACATTCCATCGCTTCAAAAGTTTATAAAGGCCATATAACGCGATAACAATGAGGAGACCATATGTAATTTCAGAAACCATAGTGTATTTTTGCTCTGCTAAAACGCCATTAAATGAAACAGAATGACCTGCAACATCAGAAACAATTGGGCCCCAGAAATACTTCCAAATCAGTTGATCATAAAATATTAAGGGAAAAAGAATACACCCTAGTACCAAGATACCTACTGCTGCAATAACTGTTCCCAGAATGACTTCGATTTTATGATTTTGATAAAAAACGTTTAAGCTCATCACAGATATCCAAAAGGAAAATACAATATATTAAACTAGGCTTCCAATGAAATTACAATTTTGTTCGATCTATCCAGCATTTAAATGTGAAAATACTCCTGACGATAAGTTTTAATTTTCGTGAATAAACGAATAATAAGGTACACGGTATTGTTTTTTATGTTACTCCTTTTTCCGTTTCCCATGTTTTTTCTTCAAATATTTGATATATTCCTTTTCTTTGGAAGAGCCAGTACGTATCATACAACAAATCACCTAGCTTAGGTAAAATAAGACAAGAGAGGCAAGCTATGCCTCTCAAAGTATTAAGAATTGCTTATATCTAGAATTGATGGTGTTTATGCCAGTATTCTTTTAGCTCGTCTAAGGTTTTGTCCAGTGTTATTGTGTCTTTTACATCATGTATAAAGTTGGTAGACATCGGCATTATTGTGTTGAACGGCACTTTCCAGGTATCGCATATGAATGGGTCTACGAAAATTCCATATTGCTTGTATGTACCATCGCTTTCTACCCAACCATAGAATGTCCCAACTCGAGAATGATTCTTGTCATAGATTGGCTTGTCAACTAGCTGGTCTGTCGGAAATGTTGTTGTACCACAAGGAACAGCTTTGCTCCAAAATCGACCTAACTCTTCCATTGTTTTATTTAGGGTTATATGATCGCCCCATTCTCTTATGTAGTCGCTATATACTGGGATAAGTTTATCTGTTCCCCTGAACCAAGTATCCTTTGTATTTTCATTTGTTTTTATCCCGAAAAAATATCCGGGGTATTCAGTGTTCCAACTGTTCCAGTACTTGTCTACGATTCCAATCGTCGTCCCATCTGTATCACATACTTCCTTTCCAACTAACTCACGTGGGTTGTCTACTTTCATTTTCTCATCTCACCTATTTTTGGAGATAAAATGGACGGGGGTACTATAAATGTTTCTAGGATAGTTATTTGCAACATATGTTACAGAAAATATAATTACCACTTGGGTAGACTGCTGTAAAGGTTTATATACGGAGCATAAAAACATTGTTGCTAACAAGTAACACGGAATAACTAATTACTATGAGGCATATATGATTCTTATATACGTGTTTAAAATGTGGTGCAACGTTACATGTGGGCAGTAAGTATGGAAGAAAATTAATGTCATTAGCCCTGGATATGACAAATCATCATATTAAACACATTGTTGCGTTAATAAAACTGTGATTTGAGAATAGGGAATATAGAGTGTGAAACGGGATAATGAAAACAGATGTTGTTGTCGTGGGAGCAGGCCCCTCTGGGTCAACCGCTGCAAAAATTCTTGCTGAACAAGGGTTAAACGTACTTCTTGTCGACAAAACAAAATTTCCACGAAATAAACCATGCGGAGGAGGTCTACCTCTCAGAGTGCTCCAACGATTCCCTTACATTAAAGATATTAATGCGATTGAATCATATTCATATGGTGGATATCTATATTCACAATCATTACGCTACAAAATAGAGATACATAAGCAAGAACCTATTATTGCAATGGTTCTCAGAAAAAAGTTTGACAATGCACTAGTTGAACTTGCCGTAGATAGTGGAGCTAGATTTCAGGATGGTAAATCCGTTAAAGATCTTAAAATAACTCCAGATAAAGCTCAGGTCGCACTCAACGACGGGAGTCATATTGATGCCAAATTTGTTATCGGTGCCGACGGTTTCTTAAGTACAGTTGCACGGAAGGCAGGACTATCCATTCCGCACAAATCTATTGGTATTTCTGTCGTTGAAGAATTTTCATTAAAGAAAGATATCATGGACCGATATTACACAGATAAACGCTTTTGCCATATCCACAGTAAAATCAATGGCATATCAGGATATGGCTGGGTCCTCCCTAAACAGAATACTGTAAATATAGGACTTGTAGATTATTGGCTCAGAGGGAAGATGACAAATGACAAGAAGAATATAAAAGAGGCGTTTAATGCCTATATCTCCCTTTTAAAAAATACAGATATAATTCCAAAAAATATTGAAAGTACACAATTACAAGGCGGAACTTTACCAGTAAAGCCTCTTGAAAAAACCTATACTGATCGTGTTATTCTTTGTGGAGATGCTGCAGGATTCATCAATCCAGTTAGTGGCGAAGGCATTTACTATGCTTTAGCTTCTGCGGAGATAGCCGCAAGAGTATCTGCTGAAGCTATCCAAGCAAATGACACCAGTGAACAATTTCTATCAAGATATGAGAAACGATGGAAAAACGACTTTGGGAAGGAAATAAAACTCATGCTTAGATCAACAAAGCAATGGGGGAAAAGAAACGAAAATATTATCAAACTTGCAGGCAAAGATAGCAAGCTCACAGAAATGCTGTTTACCATTATGACTGGTCAGGAGAGTGTCTATGAATTACGATGGAAAATATTAAAGCGTTACATCCATATGTATATGAAAAATTCCATTAAAAGGACAAATAACTAACCCTGCCATGTTCAATCAAAGAATTTACCGATAAAAAAATAAACATGCTCTAAAAAGATAGGGTGTTTTTCATGATGGAACACCTGATTTACCTGTTGATTTGCGAGCTGATGTAGATAATGCCTGGATTGAACAAAGCAGGAAATGGAAATCGCCAAAACTAAAGAGGAGAGTTGAGAAATATGGCAAAAGGTGGTAAAAAACAGATATATGAAGATGAGAAGAAGGTTATTGCTGAGCTTCAGAAAAATGCAAGGGAAAGCATTAGCCGAATAGCTGAAAACTGTGGTTTTTCCTATCAGAAAGTAGGGAGAATTATACATAATCTTAAGGAGAACAAAAAGATTTGGGGGTACTATGCAGTAGCAGATAATGAAGAACTCAATTTGAACAGATATATAATTCTCATTAAAAGGTCTACTGAACCAATAGACAATGCTATCAGTAAAATAATTGATCTAACTATGCATCGGAGGGGAGAGGAAATCGGAGTGAATGTCGAATGTAGTAGCTATCTTAATGGCCGATATGATTGGATGTTTGTTTTAACGGCTGAAGACATAAAAAGTGTGAAAAAATTCAGCGACATTCTTACAAAAGAATACCATTCTGTGATAAGCGAGATCCATATAATGGAAGATATTTTCTCAGTTAAAAAATGTGGAATGGTCAATCCCCACATGGAGAAGTTACGAGAGTTTATATAACTACCATTAACATAATAGCCATAACTCGCCAAATTTTACTCTGATAATCTCCTGCAATTCACCATAGAGTGCAATGTAGAACAATAGTACTGTAAATAGGTCGAGATTCTTTTAGTTTAAGTCTGCTTTACTCTATGCTCAATTCTTTTTTATCATTGATTTAAAACAGGGAAAGAAATCTTCGAGTTTCTCCAGCTTCCACATAATCAAACCCAATTTATTTTTTTCCATATGTTTTCATCCCTCCAAACATAATGTAAGCGTTGTGTCACTTATTGCTATTGGCAGCCAAGAGGCTACCCCGACAACACCCATATATATGTCTGTTGTTTCTGCTACATATACTTGTCGTATGCTACTGGCTTTTTTCATAAAAATTATTATTTGCTTCGACGAAAATATAATATATTAAAGGCTTGGTTTACGAATCTGATTATGAAGCGATTTACCAAATCAAAAACTATGGTATTTCCTAGAGAAATTATCGTGGGTCACAGGACTACATCACAGGTTGCCGAACTTTGCGATCGGATAGTAAAAGGAAATTCTGCACTAGTAGTATCTGGCAAAAGAACCAAGAAGATATCTGGAGACAAAATAGCTAAAATCCTTAAAAAAGCAGATTACACCGTGACGGAGAAAATAGTATCAGCAGCAACTGTTGGTCAAGTAAACAAACTTATAAACTATGCCAGTAAACACGAAATAGATGTACTACTGGGAGTAGGCGGTGGAAGTATCATCGATGTTACAAAACTTACAGCATTTGAACTTTCTAAACCGTTTATCAGCGTACCAACATGTGCATCTCATGATGGCATAGCATCCCCACGTGCATCATTGAAACACAGGAGCGGATCTGTTTCAAAGACAGCAGCATCGCCTTTAGCAGTGCTTGCAGACACTGAAATCATTTGCAAAGCACCTTTTAGAATGCTTGCAGCAGGATGTGCAGACGTGATATCTAATCTATCTGCAGTAATGGATTGGAAACTTGCCCATCGATTAAAATATGAGGAATACAGCAGTCACGCTGCCGTACTTGCAGAAACTGCAGCAGAACTTGTGATAGACCATGCCGATGAAATTAAACCAGACGTGGAAAAATCAGCCTGGATTGCAGTAAAAGCAATGATTGTATCAGGCGTAGCAATGAGCGTAGCAGGCAATACCCGGCCAGCATCAGGATCAGAGCACATGTTCTCACACATGCTAGATCATTTAGGCCCAGGAATCATGCTGAAAGGTAAAAAGAGAAAAAAACCGTTACATGGTGAACAATGTGGCATAGGTGCAATCATGATGATGTATCTCCATGGCGGAGATTGGGAAAAACTACGAGATGTGCTTAAAACGATAGGAGCACCAACTACTTCAGAAGAACTGGGCGTATCAAAGAAAAAAATTGTTGAAGCACTAGTAAAAGCTCATGAGATACGTCCAGAGAGGTATACCATATTGGGAGAAACCGGCCTCACCGAAAAAGCAGCTAAAACACTAGCTAAACAAACAGGGGTAATATAGAATGCCTCTAGTCACGCTAATAGGGGAAAAACTAGCTGAAAAAGGTAAGGAATTCATTTACTTAGGACCAAATAACGAATGCAGAAACTGTAAATTAAAAACAGTGTGCTTCAATCTAAAACCCAACAGACATTATAAAATTACCGAAGTGCGAAACAAGAAACATAACTGCAACGTTTTCGAGGGAGGCGTCGTAGTCATAGAGGTGCAAGAATTGCCTATTGTTACTACCATAGATAAAAAATTGTCTAAGGGAAGTAAAACAAAAATAGAGAAAAAGGACTGTAAAAGTATTGGATGCCCATTTTATGACCTCTGCACTAACAAAGCAGTACAAAAGGATAAGAAATACAAAATAACAAAGATTTACAAGGAAATTATAGATTGCCCCATGGGGTACAATTTACAGAAGGCAGAATTAAAAGAGTAAAAGACTAGTGACAAATCACATTATATATTAACCCATCTTCCCCATCCCCAACAATTTTCTCCCAATACGTGGTATTTATTTCAGAATTATTATGAGCATTATCTGTAATCTGAGCAAATCCCAAGCAGATTACAGAGGTACCTGACTTGCCGCAGTTCCACACCTCACCAACAATCTTTACCTGCTCATATGGATTTTTAGAAGTATCAGTTCCATTATAGATAACATACATTGTTTTATGCCCGTTTTTCAACAACCGTTCTCCTGTAATCTTAGTATCCTCCTCAAGAACTATTCCTATATTTAATGCCTTTTCCATTGTTTCGCCAGTCTTATCTCTGAGTTCCTTTTCACCCATCATGACCAAAGTTTTAATGGTTGTAATAGTAAGATACGTAGTATAATTGCAATCAATCTTATATGTCAAGGATCCCCACTTCCCCAAACCAAAAAACTGGGAACCACTATCACGTTCCACTAAGTCCTCACACCAGCTATCATCCAAAAAATCGTGAGGGACATATGCTTGCTTCAACTGATTACCACTAAAAACAACAGCAAAAATCACAACTAAGATAATTAAGAAAGCAATAAGTACATATATTCTAGTTTCTTTAGAGTCACCCTCTCCAATCACACCTCTAAATACCTATGCCTCTACTTTAAACTAACGAAGGAAAAATAGCAGTAAAATATCCCTTATTTAGATTGATCTTATCAATTCTGCAATTTTTTCAAGTTTATCTTTTTCACTAGGAAGCGTAATAGATGATTTCCATCTCTTTTCATCATCTGGAAGATAAAAACCTCTACCGATAGAGATAAATTCATTTTCACCACTATCAGTAATCACCTTCTTTCTGGCTATCTCTATGAAGTTGTTTCTACCGAACTTTATTTCTTCAGCCCTTACCGTCTCAAACTCTGCCATAATATCTCTTCCTCCACATAATACATCTTCTGGATGCCCATGCATAATTAATACTTACTATATATTACTTATCAATTGCCCTTTACGCGTTTCATCATCAAACAAATCAATCTATTTTTTCAATCCTGCTTCCTTTCTAATTAAATCTGCCTTATCTGTTTTTTCCCATGTAAAATCAGGATCGTCTCTGCCAAAATGTCCATATGCAGCAGTTTTTTTGAATATTGGTCGCCTGAGATTGAGATGTCTAATGATCTCGCTAGGCGTAAGCGAGAAAAACTCCCTCACAATATCTTCTATTCTGTGAATAGGTATCTTATTGGTCCCAAAACAATCTATGTTAATTGAAACGGGTTCAGCAACACCTATTGCAAATGCCAGCTGGATTTCACATTTATCCGCAATACCAGCAGCAACAATGTTTTTTGCTATGTAACGAGCAGCATATGCAGCGCTTCGATCTACCTTTGTTGGATCTTTCCCAGAAAATGCTCCGCCACCGTGTCTACCTACACCCCCATATGTGTCTACAATGATTTTTCGTCCAGTAAGACCTGCATCAGCATATGGCCCCCCCCTAACAAAAGCACCTGTGGGATTCACATGAAATATTGTATCTTTATCAATCCACTTCTTGCAAACAGGTTTGATCACTTCTTCCAATATGTCTTTTCGTATTCTGTCATGAGAAATCATATCATCATGTTGCGTTGAAACAACAATCGTATCAGCCCTAAGAGGTTTACCGTTTTTGTCATATTCTATCGAAACTTGAGATTTACCATCTGGCCTGAGATATGCTATATCACCATTTTTCCTAACATCCGAAAGTTTTTTTGTAAGTTTATGAGCGAGTGTGATCGGCAATGGCATCAATTCTTTTGTTTCATTGCAGGCAAAACCATACATCATTCCCTGATCGCCTGCTCCCTGTTTTTTATGTAAACCCTTCCCTTCGGAAACACCTTGGGATATATCGGGGCTTTGCGCAGTTATCTGAACCCAAACAGAACAGGTTTCCCATTCGATCCCATAACTAGAATCAGTGTAACCTAT
>CAYLOF010000012.1:9549-16262 GCA_964385215.1 uncultured Thermoplasmatales archaeon | reverse complement strand
TAACGTCCATATCGATATTAACTTTAAATTCGGTTCCCGTTAAAAATTCAATATCAATAGTTGCATCTACTCTATTTTCAATAGGGTCTTCTGCATTTGCTATGTTGGCTAATAGCGATGAAAATGATAGTGATATGAATACTACCGCAACTAGCAATTTATTTAACTGCATTACATCCACATCCGGCCTGAAAATAAACATATATCCTTATAAAAACTTTCTTACGAAAACACTAAAAGTACATTTACAATTCAGATTTGTCATACAATGTATATTATCGGCGGAACCGCATCTAAATCAGTTGCAAAGGGTATGTCTAAAAATTTAGATGCACCTCTGGCAAGAATAATTTTGAAGCGCTTCCCAGATAATGAATTATATGTGTGTATTTCAGACGACGTTTCTGGCGAGAATGTGATTATTGTACAGACTACTTATCCTGATCCAAATATTGTTGAACTGTTTTTGTTGCAGGATGCAGCAAGAGAAGCAGGTGCCAAAAAAATCACGACTGTTATTCCATACTTTGGTTATGGCCGGCAAGATAAAAAATTTGAAGATGGAGAACCAATAAGCGCAAAGACAATAGCAAAGCTTATCAGTGTAAATGCTGACGAGGTGATCACCGTTGATCCGCATAAGAAGCACATTTTGGATTTCTTTTCCATCCCTGCATTCAGCTGTTCTGCTGTTCCTGAACTTGCCAAATATCTAAAGAAAAAAAATATTGATCTAGTTCTAGCGCCAGACAAAGGAGCATTAGACCGGGCAAAACAAGCATCTGCATTAATTGGCTGTGATTTTGATTATATGGAGAAAACCCGCATTGATGGTACGACAATAGAAATAAAACCGAAGAACCTGAACGCTCAAAACAAAAACGTTGCCATAATCGATGACATTATTTCAACGGGGGGCACAATGGCCAAGTCTATAAATGAGCTTAAAAAACATGGGGCAAACAAAATCTTTGTTGCATGTACGCATGGCTTGTTTGCAGGAGATGCCATTAAAAAACTTTCTTCAGCAGGATGCGATGAAATTATCTCTACAGATACTATAAAAAGCGAGTTTAGTAAAGTTAAAATTGCCCCATCCCTGTCTCAGTTGATGACGTCCAAACAGGTATCAATATGAGTAGGTAAGGTATTTATAAGACTATAGTTTTACGAGTGTGATTATTCTAAGGTGAAAGCAATGCGAAAAAGGGCACAGAGAAAGGGCAAACCTATGGCGGGTGAGCCGAAACATATTATGCAGAAAACAAAGACGGAAAAAAAGCCAGTAAGCGTTAAAAAAAATTGGTGGATTGCAATATCTCTAGTTGGCATATTTTTGTTGGTATTGTTTCTTAACTCATATTTTAACGTCACAAGTGGAAATTCATTCAATTCTGAGGGAGAAGGCCTTGATAAATTCTATTTATCTGGCCCTGACCCCTATTATAACATGAGGATTATAGATGAAACGCTATACGGAGAAAACGCCGGTCACTATGCTTTTTATTATGCAGACGACCCACTTCTAAACTATCCTATTGGGAGATCTGGTGGAAGAGCGCCATTGTTTAACATGATGGCTATAGGTTTTGGTAAAGTGTTAACACCGTTTATGGATGAAATGGATGCAGTTGGATATTCCATGCAATTCATACCCGCTTTATTCGGTGCTTTACTTATATTCCCTGTTTATTTTATAGGAAAAACACTATTTGGTAAAAAGGAAGGCATTCTAGCAGCGTTGCTCATAGCTCTTATTCCTCTCCATCTTAGTTCGGGCCACGGATCTGCATATGCATTGTTTGATCACGATTCTTTCAATCTTTTCCTGTTTTTTACGACGTTTTTCTTCCTTATTAAGGGCATTAAAGAAAAAGATTCAACAAAATCGATTTTATATGCTCTTCTTGGGGGTATCCCACTTGCTTCTTTGTCTATGGTATGGGTAGAACATGAGTTTCTTTACACAGTTATTGCAATTTATGCAATTGTACAAATGATTGTAGATATCTTCACGAATAGAATAGAATTGCGTGTGCCAAGGACTGTCTCAATTACGTTGTTTACAGGATATCTCGTCTCCTTGCCTGTTCTGATGACAAGGTGGGGAGGTGCAGCGTTTAAACCAAGTATTACATTCTTCCTGTGTATAGGTGTTGCGGCTTTTGGACTGATGTATTATCTTTTTGGCAGAAAGAATATACCTTGGACACTTTCAATGCCTGCTGTTTTTGGTGTAGGTGGAGCAGGACTTGTATTTCTATACTTTATCAAAGACATTTCAACCTCCCTTCCGCTTGTGTCTTCACTTACCAAATTTTCAAGTATATTGTACGGCACTGGAATATATGGGAATAAGGTATCGATGACCATTGCAGAGGCAGGTACTTATAGCATTAGCCGTACTGTTATGTCCTTTGGCCCTGCTCTTTATTGGATTGCCCTAGTTGGACTTGTATTTCTTATGTATTACTTCGTTAAAAATATCAAACATAGGGATTATCTTTTCATTGTTGTAGTGTTTTTTGTACAGATGTGGCTTACGGGTGTTGCTGGTCGTTTTATTAATGATTTGGTTCCATTAGTTGCATTATTGGGTGCTTGGGTTGTTTGGCGGATTGTAGATAAAATTGACTACAAACAGATGATGAGGAGCATAAGAAGTGCGGGTGGCGGATTTCATGGCATAAGGCGAGGAGTGAAGTTCCTTCACCTTTTTGGAATTCTTTTTGTTGCGTTTTTAGTAATACTTCCAAATGCTTATCTTGCATTTGATGCAGCGATTCCAGGTACAGAAAAAAAGGAGGCATTTGGGGATCTTCCATCTGGAGCGTTTGTGACAAGTCTTGGTAAAGAGGGTTACTGGGTACATGCTCTTTCCTGGTTTAAGGAACAAGATGCTGAAATAGAGCATCCTGTTGAACGGCCTGCTTTCATCTCATGGTGGGACTATGGTTTTTATGAGGTGGCTGTTGGCGGGCATCCTACTGTTGCTGATAACTTCCAGGATGGGATTCCACCAGCTGCCAATTTTCATACGGCCACTAGTGAAAATGAAGCAGTTGTAATATGGGTAGTGCGATTACTTGAAGGAAATGTTGAAGACAATAATGGTAAACTTTCAGATGATGTTGTACAGGCATTGGAAAAAAACGTAGGGGTAAATGATACTGCCAATATAACAAAATGGATGGAAGATCCTGAGAAATCTCCCTCATATAATACACCTATTGGTGAGGAGTATGGTAAAAATCTCTCTAAAGACTATCCAGTTGGGCAGCAGTGGCCAATGAATGCCGTTTACCATGATGTGATAGCTCTTTTGGCTGGTTTAAGTGATGAGGAAATCACCTGGCTTTATCACGATATTCAGGAGGTCACCAAAAAGAGTATTCGATATTATGGCGTTGAAGGTTATGATAAGCAAATTTTCAACATATTTGGATTTTTAGCAGATAAAAGTTTAATTCTGGTTAGCGGAGGCGGTGCATACAATCCTGAGGACGATTTTGTGTATGTAAAATATGTCACTCAAAGTGGAAAAGAGATAACATTTGATGAAATGAATAGCATGAGTGATGAACAACTCAGGCAAGATCCTCCGATTAATACGAAACAATATTACAAAGACGCCTATTTTGAAACGATGTTTTATCGAACATATATTGGGCCTTCTCAACCTCCCTCGCAAGGTCAAGAAGGCAAGCAGGAATCACAGTATCAGTTGCCATGTATTAATATGAGGCATTTTTGTGCTGAATATATTTCTCCCCCAGAGTATATGTATTATCAAGGCATGGGTGCTGTTGTAATAGCTAAGTATTATGCTGGGGCATTTGTTGATGGATCAGTTACATTTATGAATGAGTCCAAGAACCTTCAGGTAGTAGTTCAGAAAAATATCACCCAATATGGAATGGAGATGCCTATCGACCATGATAAGAATGACACGGTCAATGGGAATTTTAGTGTTATTGTTCCTGCTGGAAACATAACGCTTCAAGTTCGTAGGTATCCAGAACTTGGCGCTGGGGCATTTGCAATGAAAAATGTGACTTTCAACAGTGACATGGAGTTAGCACCTATTACAGATGATGAAGCAATGCGTATGGGTGGGGATTATCATCGTTTTGTTAATATCTCAATTGATCCTGCAAATATTGATGGATATATTTACAATAATATGGATAATGAAAGTGCTTTTAATACATCTGTTGACGAACCATTACCAGGTGCAACCATAATATTAATGGGAATAGATAAGTTAAATCCAAGCAATGGGCAACCTCAGCAATACGATTATAGTATGTATAAGGAATTAACTACCGATGAGGCAGGACATTACAATGCTTCTAACTTACTGCCCGGTTATTATAGGATTATGACTACCGATTCCAATGATTTCCTCATTGAGGATACTCTTATGCCTCTCTATTCTGGTAATGCAAGTCATAACGTATCAAAACCAAAACCAGGTGCAGTTGAAGGAACAATTTACTTCGATGAGGATAGCAATGGGCAGTACGATGCAGGCGAGGAAATGAATAACGCAGATGTCGCGCTTCTTTATACGAAACTTACAGGAGAAACAAAAATCGTGGATTCACTGACAACCGATGAAACAGGAGGGTACTTGTTTACATCATTGGTCCCAGGTGGTTATCAGATAAATGCTACAAAACTTCCAGGCTATGAAATAACGCAGGTTGTTACCATTAAGGAAAATGAGACAACGACCTTTGATGTTTCAATATACTATGCCAATGTATCTGTAAGTGGAAACACAAAGAACAAGGATACTGGAACTAATGTCGGAAACGTCTCTGCAATGTTCTTACCAGATGGTTCTGTTGAGAACAATACTGCACAGTATGCTATGGTTACGTCTGATCCGACTGGACAGTATTTGATCAGCCTGGTGCCCGGGTCATATAATGTGACTGTTAACCAGAAAATAAACGAAAGCGGAACAAATGTCACTTATACCTACATTGATCAATTGGAGATACAAATTGGAGAAGGAACAAAAACCTTTAACATATTGATGGCACGAGTCGAAGAATAAAACATACTTGGTTAGGATTGTTCACCTAACCAAATTTTATTTAATATGTGACTAAATACTTTTTATTATGCTTAGTTTGGAAGATGGAATAAAAACAGTTCAATTTGCAAGAGCTGTTGTAGAAGAATATGTAAAGAATAAAAATATATCATCGTCTGACATTGGGGAAGCATTCGATCAGGAATTGGGTGTTTTTGTAACCCTTCATACTTATCCAGCACATGATCTTAGAGGATGTATAGGGATACCGCAACCGATAATGTCCTTAAAAAAAGCAATAGTCGAAGCAGGAAAATCAGTAACTAGAGATCCAAGATTTTCCCCTTTGGTGGAAGGTGAACTTGATAAAATAATTGTTGAGGTTACAGTTTTGACAAAACCGGAATTAATTGAGGTAAATCAGTCAAAAGAATATCTTTCCGCTATTGAAATTGGAAGGGATGGACTCATTGTAGAACAGGGATTTTATAAGGGACTTCTTTTACCACAGGTGCCCGTTGAGCAAGGCTGGGACAAGGAGGAATTTTTGGCAAATACTTGTATGAAAGCTGGATTATTGGCTGATGCATGGTTCGACGATCAAACAAAAATCTATAAATTCTGTGGTCAGATTTTTACAGAGGTTGAGCCAAAAGGAGATATAAAGGAGAAAAATCTTGATGGATCTGACAGTTGAGGGAAAAGCGTATGTTAATGGGAATCTCCAGGATTGCTGTATAGGAATAACTGATGGTAAGATTTCTGCAATCAAAAAAATTCTGAAAGGAGATAAGCATTATAAATTCAGTCGTAAACTCATTCTTCCTGCAGGTATAGATGTTCACGTTCACTTCAGAGAGCCGGGGATGGTACATAAGGAAGATTTTTCTACAGGATCGATGGCTGCGGCATTTGGTGGTGTTTCCTGTGTTTTTGATATGCCCAATACCATTCCACAAACAACGAATCTACAGGCCTTATCAGATAAGATTGATCTAGCGAAAAAAAAATCTTTTGTAGATTTTGGTATTTATGCAGGCGTTACCAATGACAACATAAAGCGGATTGCTGATTTAGGGATAAAATGTAGTGGTTTTAAGATTTATATGGGCAGCACTACAAACTCCTTACAGATTGATACAATTAATTTAAAACAAGCGTTCAACGAGATAGCTTCAACAAATAAACCCGTTTTGATTCATGCCGAAGATGATGCATGTCTTGATGGGCACATCATAAAAGAAAACAGTCTTGCAGATCATCTTCGCTCTCGCCCTTCTAAATGTGAAGAAAAAGCCATAAGTGATGTGATTGAAGCAACTAGGGGCATAAATTTAAAGGCACATATCTGTCATCTTTCTTCATATGCTGGGCTTGAGTTACTAAAGAACAGAACAGAAAACATCAGTTGCGGTGCCACCCCTCATCATTTGCTGTTTGGTATAGAAAAAAACACGGGAAGCCAAACACATTACAAAGTAAACCCCCCAATCAGAACGAGTTTTGACAGGGAGGCATTATTTGATGGTATTAGAAATGGCCTGGTTGACATAATTGAATCAGATCATGCTCCACATACGCTGGAAGAAAAAAATGTCGAATTTGATGATGCGCCATCTGGCATTCCGGGCGTTGAAACGATGTTTCCTCTGTTTTTATATTTGGCTAA
>CAYLOF010000012.1:3762-9449 GCA_964385215.1 uncultured Thermoplasmatales archaeon | reverse complement strand
GAAGAGAAGGATTTGGCAGGTTTGTTGGTGAATAATGCATGTTTGATATGTTGCCCGAGTGGTTTCAAATATTTTTCGGATCTATGATACCTTGGATCGAATCGAGGTATGTTATTCCTTATGCAATGTGGGAGTTTCATTGGCACTGGTGGCAGGTTTTTCCTTTGGCCGTACTGGGAAATATGTTGCCTATCCCCTTTGTTCTTTTATTCTTTAAATTTGTTGAGAAATTTTTGAGAAGATTTAGATTTTGGACAAAAATTATGGACTGGCTTTTTGAAAGAACTAGAAAAAAAGCAGATGCTAAAATCAGAAAATATGAAACTCTTGGTTTACTTCTGTTTGTAGCCATACCTTTGCCTTTTACAGGCGCGTGGACTGGTTCTCTGATTGCATATCTTTTTGATTTAAAGTTTTCTAGGTCATTACTTGTAATATTTATAGGGATTATTATATCTGCAACTCTTACTACGATACTTTATCTCTATTTAAGAGGCGTCTACCAATTGCTATCACTATGATTATTGAAAGGGATTGTTTATGGATGAAGAAATAAAGGTATTAGCTCGTAAAACTGTTGATAAGATATATAGAAAGGTTAGAAGAGCAAGATCTACTGAGTTTCATAAGTTTGGGGTTAACACAGGAATTGGTGCGGACGGTACGCCCACAAAATATATTGATAAAATAGCCGAAGATGTTGCAGTAAAGTTCATCAGAAAATCAGATGTAAAGGTAAATATTCTCTCTGAGGAAGCTGGTTTTTTGGATTTTGGTGGGGAGTATACGTTCGTTTTAGATCCGGTTGATGGAACGCGCAATGCATGTAGGGGGATCTCTTTTTATTCTGTTTCTCTTGGAGTGGGGCAATCGACGCTGGATGATGTTGATTTTGGGATAGTAAGAAACATTCCTACGGGGGACATTTATATTGCCGAGAAGGGGCACGGTGCCTTTCTTAATAATAAGCGTATTCACACTCCTGATTTACCTGCAAAGGAGGTGCTTGCTTCTCTGACCCTCGGTAAAAATTTTGATAAAACTACGCTCTCTCTTGCTAAAAAGTACAAAGTCCGCTCTCTTGGTTCTGCATCGCTTGAAATGTGTATGGTTGCTATTGGTGCTTTGGATTTTTATGTTGTTGGTAAAGAATATCTACGTGTTACGGATATTGCTGCATCGACTCTTGTTGTGAGAGAGGCAGGAGGCATCGTAACAAACATTCTTGGCAAAAAGCTAGACATGCCAATTAATTTGGATGATAGAACTAGCGTTATTGCAGCATGTAATGAAGAATTGGTTCATGAGATTATTTCTTGAGGTAAAGGTTTAAAATAGTTAAGATTAATTTCAGTTTTGACGGTTATAGCTAAAAGCATTGAAAAACACTAGCATATACAGACATAATTGTCACCGGTACAACACTTGAAAAGGAGATAAATTTGAAACAAGCTTTAAGCGATATAGTACAGGCTGTGGGGCGATAATATCATATGAGTATTTTGTTGAGCATAGGGGGAGCATCTGGAAGTATTTACGGCATTCGATTACTTGAGGAGATGATTAAATCTGGCATTGAAGTTTCTTTAGTTATTTCCAAAGGTGCAAAGAAAATTTTGGAGCACGAAACAGGGTATAAATATGAGGGGTTAAAAAATAAAACAAATATTTGTTATGAAAATGATGATTTGTTTGCACCACCTGCCAGCGGTTCTTTTCATTTAGATGGAATGGTAGTTGCACCTTGCAGCATGAAAACCCTTTCTGCTATTGCTAATGGATATGGTGATACGCTTACCTCTCGGGCCGCAAGTTGTTGCCTGAAAGAAGGAAGAAAATTGGTTCTTGTAATACGTGAGACCCCTTTGGATTTACCAGGAATTAAAAATATGCTTGCTGCCAAAGAAAGTGGAGCAGTAATCCTTCCGGCCATGCCAGGTTTTTATCACCGACCCAAAACAGTTGAAGATATTGTGGACTTTATTGTAGGAAAAATATTGGATCAATTCAACATAAAGCATTCTCTTTTCAAGAGATGGGGATAAGTTGTCAAAAAAACAAATCGTGTTTTTCCAATTCTGTCAATGCTTGAAAATAGATTATTTTTCACATATTCTTACAAAGTTTTTGAAGATTTGTGCCCCGTATTCAGTATGTTCAACTTCTGGATGGAATTGTAGACCGTATACTGGTTTTCCCTTATGTCGCATGGCTTGAATTTCGCAGTCTTCGCTTTTAGCCAATTGTTCAAATTTTTTAGGGAGTAATGTCACCTCATCATTATGTGATTCCCATACTATTGATTTTTTAGGAACGCCCTCAAAAAGAGAATCACTCTCTTTTAGCAATTTCAACTCCACCTTTCCAAATTCTGGAACCTTCGATGGCTTTGCCTCTCCACCATAATATCTGGCCATGAATTGATGACCTGCACAGATTCCCATAATCGGAAAATCTGCTTTTTCAAGATATTCTGCACAGTTACCAAGTTCACTTTTTATCCCTATTCGTGGTGCGCCGCCTGATAAAACCAAACCATCTATCTTCTCTTCAGCCAGCTCTTCAAAAGAGGTTGTATTGGAAATTATTTTTGTATCAACATCAAGATATTTTAGAGTGCGCCATTCTCTATGTGTCCACTGCCCTCCGTTGTCTATCACATAGATTTTCACCATCTACTTCTCACTCCCATTCTACGGTTCCTGGCGGTTTATTTGTTATATCATATACAACACGATTTATCTTATCTCCGAGAGTGTTTGTAATTCGGTTAGAAATTCTGTCGATTACATTGGTTGGGATATTGCTAAAAGAACAAGTCATTGCATCGACACTCTGTACTGCACGAACTGCTATAACAGATCCATACGCTCTTTTATCGCCATGAACTCCTACAGATTTTGTAGGGAGGAGAACGGCAAAATATTGCCAAGGCAGTTCCATATTTTCTTTCTCTGCTGCAATTTCTATTTCCTTTTCTACGATATCACATGCTTCCCTTACAATTTCAGTTCTTTTAGGAGTTGCCTCGCCTAATATTCTAATTGCAAGCCCGGGGCCTGGGAAGGGTTGCTTTTCTGAAACACTTAATTTCAAGACTCTTGCAACTTTTCGCACCTCGTCTTTATATAAATCTCGAAGTGGCTCTACAAGTTTTAAATTCATATTTTCTGGAAGTCCACCTACATTATGATGAGATTTTATGGTATCTCTAAGTCCCCCTCCAGATTCTATCCAATCTGGGGCTATGGTTCCTTGTACGAGATATTCAATTTTTTCATCATCGGCAACTTTTTCGAATAATCGAATGAACAGTTCTCCAATTATTTTGCGCTTCTTCTCTGGGTCCCTAACGCCTTTTAGGGCTTTGTAATATTTATCACTTGCATCAACAAAACGATAGTTTAATTTCATTTCATCCATCAGTTTTTTGACGGTTTCCGGTTCGTTTTTGCGCATGTATCCTGTATCAACATTGACGGCAATTAGTTGGTCATCTATTGCCTTATTCACAAGGGCTGCACAAACAGTACTGTCAACACCACCTGAAAAAGCAATCAATGCCCGTCCCGTCACTTCCTCTTTAATCTTCTTAACGGTTTCTTCGATGAAGGTTTCAGCATCAAACATATTCTATCACTACTTCGCTAATGCGTTCTCTCTCATTTTTTCTCTATATCCCTCTAGTTGGGATGAGAGCGCTTTATCTTTTATTGCAAGTATTTCAATTGCAAGAAGTGCTGCATTATCCCCCCTGTCTAATCCGACAGCAGCTACCGGTATTCCGGGAGGCATTTGAATGATTGAAAGTATGGAATCTAAATTTATTTTTCCACTTACAGGAACACCTATGACCGGTTTTGTAGTGTGTGACGCAATACTGCCGGGTAGTGCTGCGGCAAGACCTGCAATTCCAATGAATACTGCTGCATCGTTTTTTTCAACAATTTCCTTTAAAACCTCTGGAGTTCTATGTGCTGATGCTACATTGATGTCATATTCAACGTCAAATCCATCGAGAATTTTTTTTGCTTTTTCTGCAACGGGCATATCTGATTTCGATCCAAGTATTAACTGAATTTTCATAACCATCAAATCTAGAAATAGACGCCGATTAGTTAATAGTTTCGACATGGAATCTCCCCATCGTAAACTAATTATATCGAATTCTTATGTTCACATCAAAATAAAAATTGGAATAAAATGAAAATAGTAATCTGTGAAAAAAACATCGCTGCAAATAGAATCGCCTATATTTTATCTGGGGGAAAATCGAAAAACAAAAGGCTCGGTAAGGTACCTATTTATGAATTCACAAGGGATAATGAAACGTGGAAGGTTGTCGGATTGCGAGGGCATATTATTAATCTCGACTACCCCCCCAAATTTAATCAATGGTGGAGTATCCCGCCTAGCAAGTTAGTTGATGTGGAGCCATATAAAAAGGTTAGCGAGAAAGGCATTGCTACGGCTTTAAAATCTCTTGTAGATAAGGATCCTTTTATAATTGTTGCAACAGATTTCGACAGAGAAGGAGAGTTAATTGGTGTTGAAGTTGTAAATCTTCTTAAAGAGTACAATAAAAATATAGATAAAATAAAAAGAGCAAAATTTAGTGCTATTACAGGTTATGAGATTAAGAATGCTTTTGATAAATTGACAGATGTTGATTACGATCTTTCAAGTGCAGGGGAATCACGGCAGGTAATTGATCTTGCTTGGGGGGCTGTTTTAACAAGATTTATCTCACTTACTGCAAACAGACGAGGAAAGAATTTTCTGTCTATCGGAAGAGTACAATCTCCTACCCTTGCCCTTCTCGTAAAAAAAGAAAAAGAAATCAATAAATTCAAACCAAAAACCTTTTGGAAAATCATTGCAGATCTAAAAAAGGAAACGCCCTTTAATGCGACGCATACTGAGGGGCAGTTTTGGGATGAAAAGCAAGTAAAAACGATATATGACAAAGTAAAAAATGCCAAAACAGCAATGGTGAAAAAAGCGGATAAAAAAACAAACAGAGAACCCCCTCCTTCACCTTTCAATACTACTAGTTTCATACAAGCTGCTTCATATCTTAGACTTTCAGCATCAGGAGCAATGAGCGTTGCAGAAGAGCTCTATATGGCAGGTCTTACCTCTTATCCAAGAACAGATAATACTGTTTATCCTGCGTCATTAAACATAAAAGATATTTTAGAAAAACTAACAAACTCGCCCTTTTCAAAAGAGGCAAATGAAGTAATTAATAATCGCAGAAAATCACCTACTCGCGGTAAAAAAAAGACAACGGATCACCCGCCGATTCATCCTGTTGGAGTACCATCTGGTAAAAAATTAACTAAAGAGCAGGAAAAGGTATATGAGCTTATCTGCAGACGATTTTTGGCCACACTTTCAAAGGATGCTATATCTGAAACTGTTACGGCTTCCCTTGATATTTCTAAAGAGGAATTTAATACAAGCGGCTATAGATTGATTGAGCCGAATTGGAAAGGAATTTATACATATTTTAAGGAAAAAAGAAAACCACTTCCTGAATTAAATGAAGGAGAGAACGTTGATGTATCTAAAATCAATCTAAAAGAAGATCAAACGAAGCCTCCAAAAAGATATTCTCAAGGTTCTCTGATAGCTACAATGGAGAAACTTTCCCTTGGAACAAAATCAACACGCCATGAAATAAT
>CAYLOF010000012.1:0-3662 GCA_964385215.1 uncultured Thermoplasmatales archaeon | reverse complement strand
CAGAATACGGTTGGAAAGTGTCCAAAATGCGGAAAGGATTTGGTTATAAGATTTTCCAGAAAAGGAAAGAGATTTGTTGGGTGTACTGGTTTTCCAGCTTGCAAAAATACATATTCATTGCCTCAAAAGGGGGCCATAGAAAAAACAGATGAGGTGTGTGAGGTGTGCAACACGCCTGTTGTTAAGGTAAAGATGGCAGGTAAGAAAGCTTGGGATATGTGTCTGGATAGTGACTGTAAAGCAAGAAAAAAGTAATGCATTTCAATATTTTTTAATCCCTTCTTCAGTTATGTATCCTGTTACATATTTTTTTGGTGTAATATCAAATGCAGGATTTTTTACTTTTACCCAGTCTGGCATTATAGTTTTTCTGTTAATTTTTGATAATTCCTCCCTCTTACGTTCTTCGATTATTATTTGGCTGCCGGTTTCAATGGTGTTGTCAAAAGTGCTTACAGGTGCGGCAACATAGAAAGGTATGCTATTTTCTTTTGCAATCACTGCTTTTTCATATGTGCCAATTTTGTTTGCAAAATCGCCGTTTTTTGCAATTCTATCTGCTCCCACTATGACCATATCTACTTCGCCGTTTTTCATAAAATGTCCTGCAGCATTGTCAACAATAACTGAGTGTTTAATGCCTTCATTCTTTAGTTCCCATGATGTAAGCAATCCTTGGCAGCGGGGGCGTGTTTCGTCAGCATAGACAAAAATATTTTTGCCGTTTTTATGGGCTAGTCTAATTGGTGCAAGTGCAGTTCCATAATCTACAGTTGCAAGTGCACCAGCGTTACAGTGTGTTAAAATGTTCATACCATCTTTGATTAATTTCTCTCCATTTTCTCCAATTTTTTTACATCGGTTAATAATATCTTCCACATATCTGTTCGCTATGTCTAACGGATTTTCACCTTTGTTAATTTCACTTTCCATGTAATCGAGCGCATAAAATAGATCATGAGCGGTAGGGCGAGTTTGCCGTAATTTCTTTGATGTTTTGTGCATTTCTTTTTTTCCTAGAACCATTCCATATATTGCTGCTGCTCCTATAGCTGGAGCTCCACGAACCACCATGTCTTTTATTGCAAATGCAATGTCATCTACCGTTTTTGCGGTATAAATTTTGAGGTTGTATGGCAGTTTTCTCTGATCAATAAATTTTACTTTACCGTCTTCAAACCAAAGCGCTCTTCGCTCCTTTCCTTCAACCTTCATTTCAAGTCCTCACATATTTTTAAAACTGCGTTTTCGACTTCTTTTACGTTATTTCCTATAAATAAAACCCCCTTGTTTTTTATAACAATATTTTTGTCTGTTCGTAATGTTTTTAATATTTCCTTGGCTAGATCAAGGGTTCCAGAAGGTTTTTCTTCTTCAGTTGTAGGGTATTTCTTCGCAAGTCTTTCAGCCAACTCTTCTTTGTTTATCTGAACAATTGCGTTAACATCGTCTCGTGCGTGATGAATCATCCAATGAACAGGTGTTTCGATGAGTGGCTCTCCCGGACCTATTGCCAAAAGAACCTTTTTTACTGGGTCATAGTCAACAATTTCTAGTAAGTTCTCTCTTTTTATTTTGGTAAGATCCGTATAATTGCAATTTATTAGTATGCGTTTTCCGTAACCTAGACTGACAATTGCCGAGGTAACGTTTTCTAGGATGTCTGAATCTTTAAGCTTTTTACCAAGTCTTGCGATATCTGTTATGAGTGGGCAGTTGCTTTGTTCTCTTGATACAAAAAACGTTTGGAAGTTTATATTTGTGAAGTTTCTATCTATCATTGAATACATGTAGATTAAAATCTTTCTTTTAGTTTTTGTTTGTAGTTGTTTTGGGTGTTGCTGAATGTCTTAATATGATATTTTACAACCTGCTTGGGATTTTTCGATTGACAATATCCTTTATCGCAATATGCTGCTTTATCAGGTTCGGAAAGATCAATCTTGCTATCATGAACACTTGCTGCGGTTACCTAATTACGTTTTTTCGTTAATCTTTTAAACAAATAACCCATTTGATATAACCTCCTAGTGATGAAAAAGCATTTGGATAGGGTGATGGATGCTGAATAAATCAATATCTCCAATCGTGGAAGAGTATTGTTCTATTTGTGGAAGGATGAATTGCTAGTATTTGGTGAGTTTGATGGTAGATAAACCAGACATTGTAAAAAGGCTGATGGAAGAGGAAAAACTGGGAAAACTTGAGGGTAGTTCACAGGGTTCTCATGAGGAGTTAGAAGTTCCTGAAGAATTGCCAGAGATATCATTTGAAGATATGTCTGATGAGACTGTTAATATCGGTGAAGAAAAAAAGTTTACGAATCATAATGATACAGAAACGGGCTTTCAAGCATCGGAAGATACGTATCATTTAATCGCTGAGAATACCAGTGATTTAATCAGTATGACAACGTTCAAAATGAATCCAACCTACATTTATGTAAATCCATCTTACAAAAGAATCCTTGGTTATGAACCTGAGGATATGATTGGTAAACCCACTTGGGATTTTATGCATCCTGATGATAAAAAGAATCTTACTCCTCTAATTAAAAAATATCTTTCGATGAAGGCTAAAAAACTATTTACTGGAAAAGAACATGAAATTGTCGAGAAATTTGAATGCCGTTTGAGGGACAAATCAGGTAATTGGCATTACATAGAAAATACTGGAAACATTGTAAACAACGAAATGCTCTTTGTTTCTAAGGATGTCACCGAACGTAAGAAAGCAGAAGAAGAATTAAGGGAAACAAAGAATCATTTTCAAACATTATTTAACAGCATGGTTGACCCTGTGATGATTATTGATTCTAAAGGTAAATTTTTGGAATTAACGGAGAGGGTAAAAGAAATAACAGGATGGGATAGAGAAGATCTCATTGGAAAGAACTTTTTAAAAACAAAACTTTTGACAAGGAAAAGTAAGGCAATTTGCATTAAGAATTTACTTAAAAGAATGTCTGGGATTAATGTTATTCCTTATGAAGTTGAAGCGTTAACAAAGGATGGTAGGAAACTACCTTTTGAGATAAACGCAGAGAGGATAGAATACAAGGGAAAGCCAGCTGATATGATTGTGTTTAGAGATATCAGTGACCGTAAACAGGCAGAGTGGAAACTGAAGGAAACAAATGAACGGCTTGAGCTTGCGATGGATGTAGGTGAGCATGGGTTTTGGGATTGGAATCTTGATACTGATGATGTTTATTTCAGCCCTCGGTATTATACAATGCTTGGGTATGAACCAGGTGAACTGCCTATGCGGCTGGAGACCTGGGTAGATTTGATGCACCCAGAAGATGGAAAAGACATTGTTCCACGTGTGCAAAAATATGTAGAGAATGCTGAACCCTATGAGGTGGAGTTTCGTCTTAAATGCAAGGATGGCTCTTGGAAGTGGATTTCTGGACGTGGAAAAACGTTTGAGAAAGGTGAAAAAGGTGTTCCTTATCGTGCAGTTGGGGTGCATGTTGATATTACAGAGCGTAAAATGGCAGAAGAGAAAATGAAAGAAGCACAGAAACTGCTTAAAACCTTGAATGCAAACCTTGAACGGAAAGTACGAGATAGAACCGCTGAAGTAGAAAAACTCTTGAAACAGAAAGACGAGTTTGTAAACCAACTGGGGCATGACCTCAAAAACCCATTAGGGCCACT
>CAYLOF010000011.1:0-17365 GCA_964385215.1 uncultured Thermoplasmatales archaeon | reverse complement strand
AAACAGCATAGATCAAAACAAATATCAGACGATACGTACCACAAACTTAAAGAATTTTACAAACAACAGGCCGTGGAAACGATGAAAAAACTTGGAGATGCTGAAACATTAAACTAAGAGGGATAAATAACAATTTTATAATCACATCTTAAAAACAAGCTATTGCCTTTTACAATATCAAGGCCAGCAGCCGATCATATTTTAATACCCCCCTAGGCAATTCTTTATGAGAGACTGATCAAGGACATATAAAATTTTCATTTTGACATTCTACCCAGCCATATTTATAAAGGATCAGTGCCACAAATTAACGTGCTATGTGACATCATAGCGAAATATGTGAGGTGAATATATGGGAAGATTGACAAACAACGAAAAAGAAAAAATTCTTAAATTTCTAAAAACAAATTTGAATACCAATCCTTTAGTAAAGGAGATTACAGAAAAAGAACCGAACCAATGAGGCAATGATAAATTCAGATTGATGAAGATAGACCAGCAATAACAGTACCATACAATCTAGAACGAACTAAATAGGCTCTGCATTGTATATATGCAGTACACTAGAAATACTGCAACAGCTGAAATAAAAAGATATTCTACAATTCCTGTCTTCTCTGAAACATACATCTCTTGACCTTTACTCATAACATCCACATCCATAATTGTTACAATTGCAATAATTAAAATACTTTTTTCGTAGGTGATGTAGCAGGTGATACAGTAAGTGGATAAGGATATTTTTTCTCACACTACTGTATGAATTTGACACATCAGAAGTCGAGGAGGCTTTGCTGTCTATTCTCTTTCTCAGTTTTTTCCTTTTCACCAGAAATAGCCACTTCTTTTTCAACGGGAGGTATATCAGATACCCTGGTAGGAGCAAGAATCTCTTCCATCTTGTGTAAATGCTCTTCACCAAGAAGATATTTAATCTCAACTTCTGTTAGGTTCAGTTTATGTTTCATTTTAACGGCAAAATCAATATCATTTCTAAACATATTTACAAAATACATCGAAAGAAACCCTCTTGATTTTTTGTTCGAATTATGACATGTCTCACTGATCCTTTTAACAATTGAATCTCTAATATCACGGTATGATTTACTGTCTTTAGCCATCCTAAGCCACGAGGGGAAACTATACCTCTTATTTGAGTAACTATGGGTTTTTGCAGTGGCCACACCGCCACCCATGATATCATAAGCATATGACCACAATCCATAATTTTGCCTTCTATGTGTCCTGCCTAAAAAAGTATCCGCTTTAGACAGAGCAGCATAACCTTTTGCCAAATCGCTCATATCTACATACTCAGCCGGCAGGTTCTCACTGAGCCACAATATAATACTATTTGGATCTTCATCTAGATGGGACATACTTCTTCTTATGCTTTGTATGCTCTGAGTTTTAAATATATCTCTAAGAGTATCAAATATTATACTGCTTCTGTCCCGATAACCTAAAACATCCAATGATTTGATATCAATTCGTTTTCTGTCCAAACATACTGACTGCATGTCATTGACCGCAGAGCGTATGTCTCCCTGACATCTTTCACTTACTATGCGTAATGCCTCAGGGTCAACACTTATTCCTTCTTTCACACATATTTTCTTTAACATACCAAAGATTGAATTAGTATAGGGCGCGTAAAATTTTATTAACTTACACATACTCTTTAAACTTCCACCGCTACCTTTTATCAAATTATAATAGTTATTCACTATCAAAATTATAGGCTGACTTGTGATTCTTACGGTATCCACAATGGCCTTTTTTCCTCCTCTATCACTTAGATCAATCTTTGTATTATTCATACTCTTTGTTCTCTCATAGAGATTATCTGCCTCATCTAAGATTATGAGCTTTCTACCGCCATCTTGTGATGATACAAATTGACCGTGATCATCAAATGTCTCGTTTGTGGCACCAGCAGTTGCTACATTTTTAATTTTCTCAGCATTTCTAGCATCAGATGTGTTCAATTCTATTACCGACCAGCCATAGTCTTTTGCTAGTGCATGAGCACAACTTGTTTTTCCTATCCCTGGCTTACCAGACAAGATCACAGCTCGTTTTTTTGGAATCCCCTTACCCCATGCATCAGCCCAACATCTCAGATCTAAAACAGCTCGTTTGTTTCCAACAATTTCCCCTAGGTTTTCTGGCCGATATTTCTCTGTCCAATCTTCCATTGTATCAAATATAACAAACCCTCCATATTTTAACATTTGTTTTTGGGATACATAACCTTTTTATCGGTTTGCTTTATTTCCTTGCTCTAAATGCGAGGATGGCCCAGCCTGGCCACGGCGAAGGATTGCTAATCCTTTGGTCTTACGACCACGGGAGTTCGAATCTCCCTCCTCGCGTAAATTTTACCGACACTGAGCAAAAATAACAGGGGAATTTTCTGTAAATTGCATCAAAAGTAAATCGAGATATCTACTGTTCTTGTTTTCTATGAAACATTCATTCAGGTTCATCCACTTCTACGGTTTCTTGAAAAACACCCATGATTCCAATTACATTACCCTCTGCATCAAAACGCGGCACCTTTGTAATACAAAACCATTGATCAATCCCATCATCATTTGCAAGTTTTTTGATTTTGTTTTTTATACTATCTCCTGTTTTCATTAACTCTTCATCCTCGTTAAAAATATCCCTAGCTTGATCTTCAGGTAAAAAATCAAAATCGGTTTTTCCCACCATATCTCTAGGCATGATGCAAAATTGTTCTGCTTTAGCCTTGTTAACCATCACAAATCGATTATCCCGGTCCTTAAAATAAATCTGACCAGGAACGTTGCCCATCAAATCATGAAGCATTTCTTTTTCTTCAACAAGTTTTTTTTCAACTTGCATCTTATCGCTTGCATCCCTAATAATCAATACAAAATTATCTATCTCGTTGTCTTTTCTCAATAGAAAAAACGAGGAAAGTTCTACATTCAAAAAGTTTCCATTTTTATTCTTCATTTTTGTTTTAATAGTCCTAACAATTCTATCAGATAATAGTTGTTCAAATTGTTTTGTAACAATGGACAACGACTCCGAAGTAAGTATACCCATGCTAAGTAGATTATTATCGATGACATCTTTTTCTTCAAGGCCGAGCAACTCCAATGTCTTCTTATTAACGTCAAGTATTTCCCCACGAGCATCAAGTACTATAACGCCATCTGTAGTACATTCAAATAAACCTCTGTATTTCTGTTCACTTTCTCTCAACCTTTTCTCGATTTTCTTGCGTTCAGTGACATCCCGTATCAACGCCAGCATTACTGGATTCTCTTCCATTTTAAACAAAGAGATACTAATTTCTACTGGTACATATGATCCATCTTTCCTAATATTCTCCGTTTCAAAATTAAGGCCGCCTTTAGAAGATATTTCTTCGACTAGTTGAGGCCAGTCAGTGGTATAGGGAAAAAAGTCTCTTAGATTCAAATCCATTAGTTCATCCCAATCATACTTAAGAAGCTCACAAGATTTTATGTTCGCTTCCAAGATCTTACCATCTAATGTCGTTAAAAAAGCAGCAGCATTTATCTGTTCAAACAGGGTTTTGTATCTGCCAGCGGATGAATTTGGTTTGCTCCCTTCCTCGCGCACCTTAAACGACTCATCATTAGGTTCCTGCAACATAAACCATCACACGTTTTGCATCCCATATGTTCCAATAAATTTTCAAATTAGAACAGTTGTTCAAATGCACAGCCCATATATAAATTTACTTTATCATCGAGGAAATAACATCCCTGGATAATAAGCTATATCTCTGCCAAAGCATCTTTTAACTCATTTATCACATCAACCGGTGTAGGATCAACATTCCTTAAAACGGCAAGATAACAACTGACAAAATCTCCTAGGTACATAGCATATATCATTTTTGCAAGTGTTTTTTTGCCTTTAATTTCCATTTCAATTACATTTGCTGAGACATTTTCCAAAAGAGTTTTCATAAAATCAAGACGTGTTGACATATAAATTGATTCCATTTGCTTATCCCTAAATAATAAACATGTGAATTTTTTTGACACTTCTGGGTTTTGAGACCATCCAACCATATCATTATGATTACACTCTGAAACAACATCATATCTTGCGATAATCTTGCTATTCTCGTTAAACTGGGTGCACCATCGCTTTGCTATTGGACCGTAAATTTCCCAACCGTAAACTTGTGGCATGGTATTAAAAATCTTTCTGGCTATTTGCTTTGAAAGGTTATCCTTTTCGGACACCATCTTATTGTTACCATCACTAAATGCGCGTACTAACCCTAAAGTCTCTTCCAGTTCTGATTCAATATTACACTTAAGCAAACCAATTTTTTTAAGAGCCATTATTGGTGAAAACAACATGTATGCAGTCGCAGCTCGTGGAGAATAACCGGATGGTACTTTGATATGTGGAATGCCTCGATCTTTACAATATTTCTGTAGTTTTCCTCCAGAGGAAATGCCAATGATTTTACATTTTTTCTGGTAAGCATGTTTGAATGTGCTCAATGTCTCCTCTGTATTACCAGAATAGCTCTGAGATATCACTAAGGTATCTTTGTTTGCCCATTTTGGGAGATCGTAGGCACGGTTTACAAAAATAGGAATATTCAATCTATTTCTAAAAAGATTTTTCATAATGTCTCCAGAAATAGCTGAGCCCCCCATACCGCTTATGATGATGTTATCTATCTTAAACAAGCTATTTAGTTCTGCAGAGTTTACAATATCTATTGCCTCTTCTATCTGCTCAGGAAACTTAGCAAGCGTGTCAAGCATGCCAGATTTGTCTATTTTTGAGATAAATTTAATATCATCCAACACATCAATCCAACCTATATTTTTAAATCATTATCTTTCCTTTTTTGAATCAATCTAGGTAAAAGTCGATTACTATTTAGAGATTTTCATTTATGGTATGCTTTATGTAATTACCTAAAAGGTGAGACGGGGGGACCCCTCATCCTATTTCACTTATTTTGTGGCAAATAGACACATCTCGACATGAGTGAACAAGGAAAATGCGACAATACTCGCCACGAATTTCATCTCTATATGCTACGCTTTACACCGCAAAAAGCACCGTGATGCAAATACTTATAATTAAAAAAATTATCTTTTCCACGCATGATAATTACAAAACAGAAAAAAATCGATGATATACTTAATGCTATTGGAGAAGGACCTGTTTTTATAGCAGGATGTAATGAATGTGCAACCATATGTCACACAGGCGGAGAGAAAGAAGTACTGGAAATGAGGGATACTTTAGATGAAAAGGGCATAGAAGTTACAGGTTGGACAGTTTTAGAGCCGGCATGCCATCTTCTGAATGACAAACGCATTCTCAGAAAGTATGAAAATGAAATAAATAAGGCAAAAAAGATTCTTGTTCTTGCCTGTGGCAACGGTGTACAAACCCTTTCAGAAATATTTGAAGAGATTGACATTATATCAGGTACAGATACTCTGTTTCTAGGTGAAATAAAACACGCCAACGAGTTTGAAAAACGATGTGACATGTGTGGCGATTGTGTGACCGATCTTTTTGGAGGATTGTGTCCTGTTTCACGTTGTCCTAAGGGCATGTTGAATGGACCATGTGGCGGATCAATAGATGGAAAATGTGAAGTCAATCAAGATATGCCCTGCGTATGGAACACAATTTACGATCGTTTGAAAAATAAGGGAAAACTCAATCAACTAAAAGAAATTAGAGATCCCAAAGACTGGTCAAAAGCTACCGAGTGGAGGAGGAAGATATAGCATGTCCCGTAGAGATGATCTAAAACAGATTCTATCTGATGGAAAGTTTGCTATTACTGCTGAAGTGGGACCACCCAAAGGATCTGATCCTAGTAAAATAAGACAAAAGGGCGAGATATTAAGAGGATATGTTGATGCGTTTAATGTCACAGACAACCAGACGGCTGTTGTACGAATGTCCAGTATGGCAGCTTGTTGTATTCTTCAAAAAATGGATTTAGAACCAGTCATGCAAATAACCTGCAGAGATAGGAATAGAATAGCCCTTCAGAGCGATATACTAGGTGCATCAGCCGTCGGAATTAAAAACATACTCTGTCTCACTGGCGACCATCAATCCTTTGGCAATCATCCAGAAGCCAGGGGAGTCTATGATCTTGATTCCATTCAACTCATTCAAATGATAAAAAACATGAGAGACAGCGGGATTTTTCAAAGTGGAGATAAAATATTACATAAAAATCCAGACATTTTTATTGGTGCTGCTGCGAATCCTTTTGCAGATCCATTTGAATTTAGGGTTGATCGTCTTGAAAAAAAGATCGAAGCTGGTGCAAATTTCATCCAAACTCAAAGTGTTTTTAACGTAGATAAATTTAATATATATATGGATGAAGTGCGATCCAGAGGGATTGACAAAAAGGTTCACATTCTTGCAGGAGTTACTCCTCTCAAGTCTCTAAAGATGACCAATCGGATGAGATTTCATGTCCCCGGTGTAGACATACCAGATGAAATTGCTAAAAAGATGGAAAATGCTGAAGACCCTAAAGAAGAGGGATTTGATATAGCCCTAGAACTTATTAATGAAATCAAAAAGATTAAAGGGATTCATGGGCTACACATCACTGCATTATTTTGGGAAGATATTATTCCTTCTCTTGTCAGAGAGGCCGATCTTTTGCCACGCCCATAGTTAAAATAACACTTACCAGAATCTTGTTATCTTCATTTTTACGACATAGCTTAAGCTCCCAGCATTTTTACTCGTATTTTCTTTTACTTTATACTACTACATATAATTTTATAATAAGATTTATATGCTTTTATTTAATATCCTCTCTTATGAATGGGGGAGGTCAGTTTTTAAATCTCTCTTCACCACCTTCAATCTTCCCCATTCTCTCCACTTGATTACAAAAAATAGATGAATAAGACTGCCAATACTGCACAATATAGACATACCCCAGCATGTTTGAACAATACAATACTTCATGAGAACACATTGAGAAAAGTTTCGCAAAAATTAGAAAACATGCATTAAAACACACCTAACTGTATCGGAAGCACGATGGTATGTACCGCAATATTGCATAGCCTTCACATAACATATTCTTTTTAGGACCACGTTTCAATAGATTCTTCAAAAATACTTGTCGCCTCTTTGATTATATCATTATCCACCGGTGAAAATGATGCTCTAGCGATTGCCAATGGTACTCTTCTGATATAATCTGCCATTCTAAGATCCCTTCTTAAAGTTGTAGCATAGTAATTTTCCACAATTTCATTTATATCGTGGATATATTTTTTCACCACACCATCTACAGCAGTGATTTCTGGCTCGTAAGTCCTAGCTAACTTAACCCATTGATCATAATAATCATGTTTTTCTTTTATTTCGACATTCCCGTAGAACTTTTTTTGGAAAAGATTTATTCTATCATCTTTACCTATATTTTGTACTCTGACAATAAGTGCACACCTACTTACAAGTAGAGGAGAGAGACCAATGTCTGCAAGGACATCTTTTCCAAAAATTTTTGATTTAGGGTTTGCAAATGATATCATAATAAATTCGCTTTTAATATTCTGGTGGACTTTTGCAGAATGAACACTACACTTTCCATTTGATAGAAGTTCATAACAATATTCAATATTATCTTTAGGTATTTTATCAAATTCATCAACCAAAACTAATTTATTATGAGAGTGAGGCAGTGCCCCCAAGTCTCCAGTTCCCAAATTACACACTAGTCCAGATCGTGTTGTATTTGCTCCAACATTCGTTATGTCAGAGAATTGACTACCTATTATTTCCTTTGCCATTGTTTTACTGCTACCCGGCTCACCTATAACCAAAGAGTGAACTGGCTCTTTAAATGTAGAAAACATACTCGTTGAAATGACTTTTTTCATTATGTCGTTGCCGTGTATCTCTTGAAAGACGTTCTTCCAAAAGCCATTAAAACCCCTTTTCCTTGCGAATTCAATAAGTTCCTCTTCTGGAAGAAAAATGCCGCTTTTCTCGCGTTCTTCAATTTTTTTAACTTCAATTATTTCTATAAGAGCTCTTGCTTTACTGACGACTTTTTTAAAAGATTGTGACTTACTTGAAAGTTTTAACACATCCCCTTCAGTTTTTAACGCAGCATTACCCCATTTTGCTGAATACACATCCAGCACATTTAAAACTGATTTAATGACGGCTCTATCTGTTCTCCTAACAGTAATGTAAATGTTGTCCTCATCTACTATCTCGATATCAAGTATATTTTCATTTGCCAAAATATTTCTTGCTCTTTGAATAAGCATATTGCCTTTACTAGTACCCATTCCTAGAGAAGTAACCGACATTATAGCAATCTGCTCCAATTTTGTAATTCCCATGCTTTCTAGTTTTTTTCTATCAGATGGTATAACACCAAGTATACTTAGGTCATCTTCCATATTTTCACTTGGCCAGGGGTTATTCCATCCTATGATTAAAACTTTGTGATACTTAACTAGTGTACACATTACAAATATTATTGAGTAGAATTAAAGTATTGTAAACCCATGTATTGCATGATTTAGGAATGAATGATAAAAAGAAAAATGCGGCAATCGTTTCATTATCTGATGAAGTTTCTGAGATAAAGCAGTTGGCTGAATCTCTAGATTACCATATTGTTGAAACATTTATCCAACATAGAAAAATTCCCGATGTGAATAGCTATGTAGGTTCTGGAAAAGTCGAGGAAATAAAGGAATTCATCGAGAATCATGATGAAGATGTCGCCCTGATAATCGTTGATGGTAAGCTAAAACCTTCACAATGGTTTATACTTGAAAAAAAATTGAATGTGGAAGTATATGACCGCTTAAGACTTATTTTAGCAATATTCAGAGAGCGAGCAGATCGAAAGGAGGCAAAGCTTCAGGTGCGGCTGGCAGAGCTTCAATATGAAAAGCCGTTTGTACGTGAACTCATCCATCGTAAGCGAGGTGGAGAACATCCGGGCCTCATGGCAGGTGGAGAGTACCAGGTTGATGATTACTTTGAAATGATCAAAAAACAAATGAAAAAAATAAGGGGCGATTTAAAACAAATCTGCGATGAAAGAGGAATACGCAGACATCACAGACACACGGGTGGCTTTTATCTAGTTTCATTAGCTGGATACACCAATGCCGGAAAAAGTAGTCTTTTAAATCTTCTATCTAATGAAAAAGTAAAGGTCGAGGAAAGATTATTCTCTACGCTTTCCACAACTACCCGCAAGATATACAATACAAATGTACCTATTCTCCTTACAGATACAGTTGGATTCATTCAAAACTTGCCTGCTTGGATCATTGATGCATTTCATTCTACTCTTGAAGAAATCGAGGTTGCCGATGTTGTCCTTTTGGTTGTTGACGCAAGTGAAAAAAAAGAAGATTTTGAAAAAAAACTTAAAACATCATTAGATGAGTTAACTGAACTGGGTGTGAACTCACCAATTGTTATCGTGTTAAACAAGATAGATTTGATATCTAAAGAAGAGCTTAATACAAAAATAGAATATCTGAAAGAAATGAGGTTAGCACACTATAGAAAAATAGTTCCCATTTCTGTAAAAAACAAAGAAAATACTGATGTATTACTTGAAGTGATTAATAGTTCTTTACCTCATTTGGTCAAAACCACTATCCAACTGCCCATCAATGAAAAAACACAGTCGTTCATATCATGGATTTATGAAAAAGCACATGTCTCTGAGATTTCTTATGGAGAACATGTAACGCTTTCAATTAAATGCAATACAAAAATAAAAAGTATGATAGTTTCCAAATGCGAGGAGCTTAATGGATTCGCCTTAAACTGAGAATACCTTAAAAAAAATCTTTTTGACCATGAGCCTGCCAATCAATTATTTCATAGTTGTAATACTGCCAACTGCTTTGGAAAGCCGCAATTATAAATCGCAATAAATCTAGATGCAGTATCTCCAAAAAGGATGAGAAGACATATATTTTGTCCTCATACCTCAAACAATCTATCATATCTTCTTATGATTTAGTTTTGCCACATATGCTAAATACTCTACTTTATTTTTAGATAAAAGGTAATTTGGGAATTTAAGATTTAACACATGTTATTCAGTATATAGAAGATTTTATATACTTTGTTGCGTATTATTTTAAATAAGACATAAATCACATATGAGGCGAATTTATTATGTATAATAAAAAGTATTTTGGTTTAAGCCGAGGTTTAGGAAGAAAAGCCGTTATACTCTGCGCAATATCTATAGCGCTATTATTTATATCCTCTGCAACAGCAGTACCTCAAGTTCATGGATCAATTGCTGCTGAAAAAATAGAAAGGGCCGAGAGATTAGAAACGATTTCTAGGCTATTATCTGAAGAAATTAATCTAGACAGTCTCAATTCAGATGAGGAAAAGATAAACTCGATTTTTATGTTGGCTGCAATAGTGGAACAGACAATTTACATGGCCGAAAATCCAGATGGCAATTTTGATGTAAAGGCCATTCAAAACGCTGCTGAAAAGATTTCAAATGATGAAATTTGTAAAACAGATGTTGTATCTAAAACACAAACCTGCCTTAACTCTCTTTACACCGTAATTGACAATATGCTTACCAACGAAGAGCTATCAGAGGAAGAATCATACGTGTTTGAGACTCTAAAAAACTATGTTTCAAAACTGCAGATTTTGCTAAATGAAGAAACACCAGATGATGATACAGCCTTCAACAGTGGCGGTAATGGAAATGATGGGTTTTTGCAAAAATTATGGTCCATTCTAATGACAATCCTACTCATCCCATTGATGATTCTGAAAGGAGTTTTTAAAGGATCCATTGTAATTTTAGGAGGGCTTTTAAAAGGCATAGGATCGATCGTGACAATAATTCTTCTCATGCTTGCAGGTTTCCAGACTTCACTGGTATTGGCCGGATTCTTTATAATTTATATAGGAATCTTAAGTAAAATTGGCATTAAAATATTTGCAGCCATAGGTGCACCGATATTTGCCATTCTTTCAGCCAGTTTAACACTTGCAATTGGGTCTTTATTAGGCAACATATCAGTCATTATTCATTCTATATTGGCAGTTCTAATAATATTTGCAATACCTTTAATCATTATTGCAGCAGTAATGTTTTTGCTTAGCGAACCAGAAGGGGTAGGAAATGGGATTCTGTACATGATGGCATCTTATGTTGCATACCTCCTTGGAGGCAATTAATACAATATTTTCGACATATATTTGCTAAGTTTTCAATACTGCAAAATATATGATCTGTGGAGAATATGTGGAGTAATTTATAATCATGGAACCGTTTTAACGCCGTGGTTACGAAGTAAGGAGACTTCAATAAAATATTTATGATGCATCTAGATACCATCCATGATAATCCATGATAGAAGCGTCCCATCGATCAAAAGGCATATCATATGCTATAAGAGATGTTGTCCTACCAGCAAAAAAACTGGAAAAAAAAGGCATTGAAATATTACACCTTAACATAGGAGATCCAAACAAATATGATTTTGACACACCCCAACACATAAAAGATGCATTATATGAAGCTGCAAATGAAGGGTACAACGGCTATTCTCCTTCAGAAGGAGATGTAGATCTCAGGGATGCAATTGTTGAGAGGGAAAAGAAAAGAAATAACATAAGCTACGGCATCGAAAATATCTGCATTACAACAGGCGTAACAGAATCACTTCAAATATTTCTTAACGCCTCACTTAATCCCCATGATGAACTTTTGGTACCAGGACCCACATATCCACAATATGGGCTCATCACACGTTTTAACGGTGCAGAACCAATAGCATATCGATGTATAGAGGAAGAGAATTGGCAACCAGAGATAGATAACATCCGCAAAAAGATATCGAACAAAACCAAAGGCATAGTTATCATAAATCCTAATAATCCAACAGGCGCATTATACTCAAGAAAGGTCATAAAGGAAATAATTGACATTGCGGGAGAACACGGGATACCCATCGTTTCTGATGAAATCTATGATGAGTTGACTTTTGACGGTAAACAGTATGCAACTGCAACATTGGCAAAAGATGTCCCAGTCGTAACGTTCAACGGCTTTTCAAAAGTATACTTGATGCCAGGATGGCGTATTGGACATGTAATGTTTTATCATTCTGGTGAACTTGACCAAGTGCAAGATGCATTTATGCGCATAGCTCGATCAAGACTGTGCGCAAATTCGGTGTGTCAACGTGCATGCATCCAAGCGTTAAAGGGTCCACAAGATCACATCGAAAAAGTAAATCAAAAACTAAGGAAGCGGCGTGATTTCTCATATAAACGCCTTAATGAAATCGAAGGTATTTCTTCTGAAAAACCAGATGGTGCATTTTATATATTTCCAAAAATTGAAGCAATAGAAGAAGGACCTTGGAAAGATGACAAGGAGTTTGTTTTAGACCTTTTACACGAGGCGCATGTTTTGGTTGTACATGGATCCGGTTTTTGTTCCACATATGGCAAAAATCATTTCAGAGCAGTCATTCTTCCGCAAATGGAAACACTAGAAATGGCATTTGATAAGCTGGAATCATTCATGAAAAAGAGGTTGCACTAAAAAAACACCAAACACACCTAACAGACCTCATGATAACTGGACAGTGAATCAACAGCGCGTCTCATCTCTTTCATTTTTTGGCTTGGTTTTTTCCAAATGAAGGTTTTTTGAATGAGAAATCAAGAATTTTAAAGGATATGTTTTTAAATAAATTATTATATCCCCCTAATGGGAGTATCGCTATGAAAAAGGAGAATTGTCCTTTTTGTGGACACAGATGGACAAGAAGTACAAAAGAATCGCCAATAACATGTCCCAATTGCCATAGAAAATATTTGAGCAGAGAGGAACTAGCAAAAATGAAAAAAGGCAACCCCTCCAAAAAATAGATACCTACATTCAAATCAGTTCTATTTCTTTAGGCCATGTTTCAGCTAGACATACACTCCAAACGCGTCCAATAAAATCCAAGGAAAAAAGATTTTGAAGTACATGCACCCAATAATTTCCCTTATCGGTCATTATTATTCTATCTTTATAGTTATGTGATAACCCCAATAATTTAAAAAAGGCAAATAGATTCCCAAAAATTTTGTCAAAATCCTTATCAAATTGTTCTTTAAACTCCTTTTTATCAATTTTTGTTTCGTATATCCTCCAGTAAAGCCAGTGTATCATTTCTTCTTTTTCACTAAAATCTATTGCTAATGCTATTGGCGGCTTCTGCTCCTCCCTTAGATATTTTACATACTCAAGAACATTGAAGATGTTTATGAAAAAAGAACCTGGTATAAGAGACCCTGCCCCAGCGCCCAGCCCAATGTAATGTGGAATGGTGACAGAGCTGTATTTATCTACTCCTCTTTTTGTGAATGCCCATACTGAAGTTCGGTCCATCTCTGCATCATAACACAATCTCTCCATTACCCTAAGCATTCTTCTTCTCTCGATAATCCCTGGAAGTCGAGACCCATTTTCTTTAACAACCTGCTTCAATTTTGTATGGGGGAATGTAAATATTGGGTACGCAGAAATCTGATCTACATTGAGACTAAGAGCTGTTTTGATATCTTCTTCAACATCTGCAATCTTTTGGTCCGGCAGTCCAAACATAATATCAATATTAATACATTTGAAATCACCAGTTCTCAGTACTTTTATCGATTTTTTTGCCGTGTTGCTAGTATAAGGCCTCCATATCTTTTTCAAAAAACGATCATTAAAAGATTCTACCCCCATACTGACATTTTTTACACCGATATTCTTTAAATGTTTTACTGCAGAAGGCGTGATATCGTTTGGATGGGTTTCTGTAGATATGCCGCACCTCAAATCAAAGGAATCTTGAACGGTGCTAATGATCTCTTCCAAACCATATCCTACCATTGTTGTCGGTGTCCCACCACCTATATAAAATGAGGTTATCTTCTTTCCCTTCAAGAGAGGGCGATAAAACTCTATCTCCCTGATAACTGCATCTTTGTACGCAAGAGCTTTGTTTTTGTCAAATTTTTCTTTAAAATATGGACAGTAAAGACAAGGCACCCTGCAAAATGGAATATGGAGATATATCCCTAGCTGTTCTGCCTCCATTTTATCGATGGCTAAGGCACGCCTTTGTAAGACAAGACCTTTTGATCCTGTCAATATATATTTTATTGTTTGACGGATGGATTTACTAAGCACAATATTTTTATAGCCTCCATTCAATATAAAACTTCCCGTTAAAGGAGCTGTAAATCTGACCAACCAAAACTGCAGATGACTTACCAGACAAAACAGATAGATTGGTTAACAAATTACCATTTTTCATAGCGGACAATTTCTATTAAACTCTTCCTTTTTGTACTGCGGGAAATAATTTTTCTCCCTTTTTTTGATATGCCTTCTTTCTGAGCATGGTATCCTAATGGCGTGAGGGCAACTACTCTAATTCTAGGAGGTATTTCCAATGTTTTTTTCACCTTTTTTTCATCAAACCCTCCAATCCAACAACTTCCAAGTCCAATGTCAGTAGCCGCAAGGATGACATGCTCCATTGCAATGGCTACATCCACCCCAAAATACTCCATGTCCTTTTTTTTGCCACTTGACAAAGGCTCCGCACATGCCACTAAAATAACCGGTACTTTTCGCAACCATCTGTTTATTATACTTGCCTTGGCCAACTCCTCGATTCTTTCTTTTTCTCTTACAACAACAAACCGCCAACATTGTTTATTCATCCATGAAGGTGCCAATCGTGCGCATTCAAGCAAATATTCTATTTTATCATCTTCTACATTTCTATCGCTATAACCACGAATGCTCCTACGAGATTTTATAACATCAATAAACTCCATGGGAATTCCTTCACAACAAGTCAAACAACTGTAATTGTTTTTTCTTTTTAAAACCTATTTTTACGCACAAGAAAAACTTATCCAATAGAAAACATTAAAGCCGGTTTAATATGTTCCTTTTTTACCATGTTGATCAGAAATGCAGTTCTTAGTGATGCTGAAATCATTGCAGAAAATAACATATTGCTTGCCCAGGGCTCTGAAAACATTACCATAAAACATGAAACAGTTCTTGAAGGTGTAAAAGCAATTATAAATGATAAGCAAAAGGGGTTTTATCTGGTTGTAGAAAATCGCAACAAGATCATTGGACAGATGATGATAACCTTTGAATGGAGTGATTGGCAAAACAAGACAATATGGTGGTTACAAAGCGTATATGTTCACAAAGCATGGAGACAGAAAGGCATCTTCACACAGCTCCTCAAAACTATTAAGCAAAGAGCATCTAAACACAACGTCGATGTCTTGCGACTTTACGTCCGTAAAGATAATGAAAAAGCAAGGAAAGCATATCAACGAGTAAAAATGATCAAAGAACCTTACGATATATATCAAACGGAGTTATAGTCATAACTTCCGAATGAAACCAAAAAACCAAAGGGTTGTTTTTCCCATGGATTATTTAATCATGACTCGTCTATCTCTGATTTTTTACTTTTGAGAATGCCTTCCGAAATATCATGGGATTTATCAATCTCTTCAAAGGAATTTATTTCGTCAATAAATTCCTTCTCAAGATTCAATTTACCAGGTTGCCCTTCTGGCCGTACCAGTGGCTGCCCTTTGCTGAATAGTGTGCTTGCTGCGAGTTCTGGAGTTGTATGGTCCTTTTCCATCTCCTCTTGCAGGCTTGACACATTGTTTATTCTTTCGCTCAGCTTGTCACTCATTAACTTCATTCTGTTTTTGTTTTGATGAATTTCTTCACGTAATGTTTCAATGGTCCCTGCACTTCCCATGAACTGTGCTTGTCTTTCTGTTAGTTGTTCTGTTATTTCCTTTATCATCATATTTCTTGTCGCTAAATCGGCATTCAATGCATCTATTTCTTCACTCAAATTATATATCTCAAGTTGGGCTGAACTTGCTTCGCCAGCTTTTGTTATCAAGTCATTTTTATTTTGATCAAGTTCCACTTTTAGCCGCTCAACAGCACCTGTGTTTCCCATGAACTGTGTTTGTCTTTCTGTTAGTTGTTCTGTTATTTCCTTTATTATCATATTTCTTGTCGCTAAATCGGCATTCAATGCATCTATTTCTTCATTTAAGTCGTCTATTTCAGGCTGAACTGAAAATATCCCATTTTCACCAGCTTTATCATCTTTTTTATCAAGTTTCCCTTCTTTGGCTAGCCATCCTAGAGCCATATGAACATCCTCCTCACCCATTTGTGTTAACTTAGAGAGATGGCTCATATTGCGTTTTTCTATATCAAGTACCCCCCAAATTTTACCAGCATCTTCCCCAATCTTAACATTCAAATTAGTTTTATCAAGCTGGAAAAATTCGCCATCCTTTCGTATCTTATTTTCTTTTGCTAACCAGCCCACTGCAGCATAGAACTCATCTACCTTGAGATTGGTGTGCTCTATCAGTTGGTTTTTTGTAAGTGACCCATGAGAATCAAGTGCCTTCCACACCTTTCCTGCATTTACTCCAAACTCCACTTTAACATCTCGCATTCAGCACATCCTCACACAAAAACTGAAAAGCATCTGTAGGACTTATACTTTTCCATTGCAAAAATCCAAACCAATATTTTTTATGAGTTAAATTATCAAACATCGCCCAATATTTATATACAATACCTTACTGCCAATCTCCCATGAAAAAATCATATCACCTTACGTTACTTCTCGTTTCGCTAGGTTGGTTGATTATATTTGTAGGAAGATTAACTCCTTCAACTTTGTTAGTTCAAATAATGAAAGATTTGCAAATAACTGATGTACAAGCTGGGATTGCTCTTTCTGGAATGTGGTTTCTTTATGGAATTATGCAGTATCCTGGTGGTGCATTTTCGGATGCTGTTGGACGAAAGAAAATAATTGCATTATCTTTAGTGTTCTTCAGTTTCGCAAGTTTCCTAATGGGCATGAACATAAATTTTGTAACTTTTGTTTTTACTTGCTCCTTTATTGGTTTTGCTTCAGGTATTCTCCCCATTCCAAGTTTTACAATGATTGCTGAATTGTTCGGGCCGCAGAAGGGAAAAGCATTAGGAATACATTCATCTATCGGTAGTATTTCAGGTTTGGTACCTCTTATCCTTCCATTTATCGTAGTTATTTTTGGTTGGCGCAATATTTTTATTCTTTGGGGAGTATTTGGAGGCATTATAGCGTATCTTTTTTATCTTTTATCAACTGAAAGTTTAACTAAACCTGAAAAAAAATCACACATTGATCGGTGTCAAATTGCGCTTCGGGTACCACTCATTTCCGCTCACTGCGTTCGCTCAAAT
>CAYLOF010000010.1:0-17767 GCA_964385215.1 uncultured Thermoplasmatales archaeon | reverse complement strand
CTGTTGGCAACCCTGTTAGTGATCTATCTAGCGAATCTGTCTCTGTTACTTTTATAGCTGATATTTCAATAGAAAAGAAGGTCTATGAAGAAGCAACAGGCTTATGGAAAGACGAAATAACTATCATCTCTGATATCGATTTGTTGTTTAAGATTACCGTTACAAATATAGGAAATACTCCGTTAGACAACGTTGAACTTGTGGATGATTTACCGATTTTCCTCACATATAATTATGATGCAAACCCGCTGGCATATTATGAATCAGATCATCAGATTAAATGGAATCTGGGTACTCTCCCAGTTAACAATGAAATTATTGTTACTTTCTCTGCATATGTCGATGCTGGAGAAGGTTCTAATGATGCAAATGTCTCAGCTGTAGTATGTGACTATAATGTAAACGATAAGGATAATGTAAGTATTATTGCCCTACCGTGCCCAGATGAAGTATGGGTTGATGATAGTTGGATGTCCCAGAATGATGTAGATCAATATAATGATGATTTGATTTGGCAATATAATGCATTTAGGAATATTCAAAATGGTATCGACATTGTATGTGATTGTGGTGTTGTTCAGGTTCTAAATGGGATTTATTTAGAACAAATTCTAATCAACAAAAATGTAGCCATCCTTGCAGCATACGATGTAACAATTTTAGCTCCATCAAATCTAAACACATATACTATTGAGGGGTCTACTAAATCATGGGCTCCGGTAATATTTGCGTTTGGCGGAATGCTAAACGATGGCGATGTTAGTGGTAGCGAAACTATTAGTGTTCTGGTTGATGGATTTGAAATTGACGGTAGGCAAAAACCTAATACTGTTGGTATTTTATATCATAATGTAGAAACTGGATGCCACCCAAGTGTTATTTCGAATAATACTATTAAAAATCTTGATATTGGAATAATGATTGATGGATGTTCTCAAGATTCTACTATTATACATAATCACATAGAATGGCCTTTGCATGCCATTAACAAAATTGGGATATTTATAACAGCATCTGGTGGATGCGAACCTGTAAATGTCATTGCCAATTACAATTATATAGGCATTCCCTGCAATTTAAATATCGGTGTCTGGAATCAAGTTAGTGACATAGTGGATGCCACCTTTAACTGGTGGGGTGTCCCAAGTGGTCCAAGTGGTGAGATAAACGATGCATATACTGGAAGACTCGCAGATGGATTTGGCGTATCTGTTGTTGGACTTGTGCATTTTGATCCATGGGCTGGAGTAGAGGCCAATATGTCTGTTAGCCAAACTTCGTGTTTGGTTGGACAGACTATCATCTTTGACGGCTCTGACAGTTTTTCATATCATATCAACGGAACAGCAAATGATTTTGGGGTTCTGTGGGATTTTGGAGATGGATATTATAGTGATTCTTTACAAACAGGCCATATTTTTACCTCGTCTGGGATATATGATGTAACACTTCGCATTGGAGCCGCTGATGTTGATTTATGGCCCAACTTCATGTTTGACTGGGATAGTGTTATCATAACTGTATCAGTACCTGGAATGCCATTGGAAGCAAATGCTGATGCTGGAAATTTCGGCGGCTATGACGGTGTACAAGACGAGCCAGTACAGTTTTATGGCAGTGTTATCGGTGGAGAACCACCATATACATATGAATGGGATTTCGATGACGGGTCATCTTTTTCTGGTTTACAGAACCCAATACATATGTATGATAAGGAAGGTGGGTATACTGTGACTCTAACGGCAATAGATAATAAAGGAAAAAGTAGCTCAAGCACTGCAGACGTAACAATTTATCCACTAGGAGCTCTCGTTGCGGATGCTGGTGGTCCTTATCATGGCAATGTTGATGGTGCTGTCTTCTTCTATGGTTCAGTACACGGTGGGAAACCTCCATATACCTATGTATGGGGCTTTGGGGATGATAGTGAATTCATCCAGGCACAAAACCCAGTTCATATCTACAACAAAAAAGGCACATATTTGACCACGTTGACAGTAGTGGATAATGGTGGTGCGGTGGATGAAAGTGTTACAAGGGTTGTGATTACAGAGGAACAAGAGGACAGGCCTCATGTGGAAATCAAAAGCATTGAAGGTGGATTTGGAGTAAAGGCTACAATAGGTACTGTTGATGAGCCAGTTATTTGGACCATATCGATAGATGGAAATTTTGTCTTCTTTGGTGGTGAAGCTAGTGGCTTCATTCCAGCGAATACAATACAAACAGTACGTCTGCCATTTCCCTTAGGAGTTGGCAATGTTACTGTTGATGTAACAGCTTCAACAGAAGTCACAGAGGTGCGGGAAACACGACTTGCATTTATGCTTGGTCCAATCATCTTTGCTGTGAAGGAAGAATAGCGATATAACTTCTCTAAAACTTGCTGGGAGGATGGTACCCCTCCTTATATTTTCCACTTTTTTGATATGTTGCTATAATATATTCCTCAAAATACATTTTTTGGCTTATGTGGGGGAGGAGGGGGGAGAGGAAGATTGTCTGGTTTTATATAATTATAACTTGGATGTCTATCGGTATGTTCATAGGGATGAACTAAGGGATGTGGAAATTAAGGAAGTGGAAAAGATGTTGAACTGTGATAAGCTAGTTTTCCGTCTTTTTTCCTGTTCAAATTGTAGGGAGTTTTAGTTGTTCATTTTGGTTGCAATTCTTGTTTGTGCACTCATTGTGGTAAACGATTTATTGGTGACTGGGCAGATAGTGTTGCTCGTAAGACATTTAATGTGAGACCTTGGTATGTGGCCCTTAATACTTCTGAGGCACTTCGATTTGCTTTCTATGAGAATAGAATTTTTTTGAAGGTTCTCATGAACTATGCCATTAGGATTGGTGATTGGAACTACATATTATCTAGCGGGAGCTGTCGGTAATTTCCCCCGAAGGGGGTTTTTTCTGCCATTTGATTTGCAACATATATTACATTTAATCAAATCGAAAAACTTATATTGTTACATTAGATAAAAAATATTGAATTTCTGTTTTTTTGATGGGGCGGAGCAGAACAAGAGGGTGAAGAGATATGAAAAGGAAAATAATAAGCATCTTGGTTGTGACGCTGTTTACGGTCAGCGTTTTTTCTGCTGATTCCCATGGTGTTCACAACTCTAACATTGCGGGATTAGAAAATCCTGCTGTGGAAATCACAAGTCCAGATGATGGAATCATAGTACCATTATCAGGTATTATAGTTCAGGGGAATGCTCATGGTGATCTCTTGCTAATGGAATGCGGGTATACCATTGAATATCCTGGAGGAGGAATATTCTCTGAATCTTGGAATATCAATCCACCAATGGAATATTATGAGTTTTCCATAGATGTGACTCTTGTTCAAGGTCCGGAAGGTAATTTGATAACGGTATATGTAAAAGATGTTGAAAATAATGAGGGTACAGATTCAGTTCTTGTAATCTATGATCCGGGTAATGAACCACCAGTTCCAAATATTGTATTTCCTGAAGAAGGATCATATATATCAAAGAGTACAGAAATAAGAGTGTGGGAACTAAACAACAGATTAGCTGATATCATCCTCGTTGATTTTTATATCAACGTATCGGGAGAACCGTATTTGATTGGTAGCGATTCTGATTGGAGTGATGGATGGAGCGTAGATTTACCGATAACCCTGTTAAAATATTATGGAGTTCAGTTAAATTCACATTTTATTATAGAAATCATCATGGTTGGAGTTGATGAGACCACCGGATTTGATCAAGCAAGTTATATATATGATCTTACTCCACCTTTGCCCGATTTCCCTAAAGCACAATACCCTTCTGAATTATCAGGCGAGGTTTACCTCAACGTTGATGCTGAAGCTAAAGATATTGATCATGGTGATTTTTTTACAATGGAACGTTCTTCAAAAGATAAAAGAGATAACATGGAAAAATTAAAGGAAACGATTTTTGGTGTTAACCTTGGGACAGATCCTTATGCAGGATTTGAGAGCTGCGGTCCCGCAGCTTCGGCATCATGTCTTTCCTACTGGGATCAATATATGGATGCAGAAGGGAATAAACCATATGATAACCTTTATAATGAAAATACATCAGATAATGATGGAGATGGATATCCTGATGGACTTGAACAAATGGCAAGAGACCTTTATGATGATACAAGAACAAATGATATATATTGGAATGATTCAAATGGTAATGGTCAAAAGGATGCTGGTGAATTAAATCTTAATGGTGAGGGGGTGAGAGTTCCCGGTACTGATGATGGATTGCTGCATGACGGAATTGTTCAATATCTAACAAGAAAGGGATTAAATAACAAACTCATTGTGAAATATTATGGGCCAAAACAAGGTCAACCGCCTGCTGATATGAAGAAGATGTGGGAAGAATTCATGAGGTGTCAAGATGTGATACCTCTCTTCGAACATCCCGGTTCTGATGGAAATATTACAACAAAGGGAGATAATTATAAACATTATGTTACTATGTCTTATGCTGATTGGGGAGCTATTCAGATACCTCTTTACTCAAATTGTCAAGTTAAGTTTATGAATCCCGATACTGGTAACCATATCTTAGGAGCAGCAAATCTTAATGCAAACTCTTCGCACTATGGAAAGGTGTATGCTGATTGGAATGGTAACGGTACCGTTGAAGCCAATGAATATGCTCAATTAATCTCATTCAACACTGTTTGTCCCAAAGAATACTACAATCAGTTCAGCTATCAGGATAGTATGTATGGAGATTGGGAATACATTGGATCAGACTATAATGGTAATGATGGGTGGGGAGTTATATGGAATACTACTATCATTGATGATGGATTTTATCTTGGGAAAGTAGTATTTGTAGATGATTCAGGGAACTATGGAGATGGTGTTGCATTATTGGGCCGGGTGAGCAATATGAATTATCCGCCTAATGTACCAACTATACGTGGCCCATCTAGTGGAAAAGCAGGTGAACAATACTCGTATGTGATTTCATCAACAGATCCCGAGGAAGACGCCGTCCATTATTATATTGACTGGGGTGATGGTATCACAAGTGGCTGGCTGGGTCCCTTTGATTCCGGTTATGAGATTAACCAGTCTCATATGTGGGATGAAAAAGACAACTATCTCATCAAAGTCAAGGCAAAAGATAGTAATGATAAGGAAAGCGATTGGGCTATTCTTGAAGTCAGCATGCCTAAGAGCAAACTATGTATCAACACACAATTTCTACGATTCCTTGAGAACCTACTACAAAACCATCTACATCTATTCCCACTGCTACGGCAACTGCTGGAGTTAAAATAGGTTAACATTCTTGGTAAATATGGGGGAAAAAGAATTTTTTAAATATGCCTACTAAGTGACCATCTTCCCTCTTTTTATTGTTGCCGGAACATTTAAATTATTGTACTTTATTTCCATATATACCTAGGGGTAAAAAAATATGATTTTACGTCAAAAAATAGCAATATTTAGTGTCATCCTTCTTTTATTTGGATTATTAGTAAGCCAACCGATTAGAAGTGATGAACATACAGGAACACAGATCTCTTCCCCCAGTGTAACCATCATGAATTCAGATAGAAATGGGGTAATGCTCAACATCAGTCTGAATGGCATCGATATCAAAAACGAAGAAATCAATGGCGAAATATTTCATAAGATATCTCTTCCTACGTATGGCTATTTTGATATCGTCGGGAAACCAAAACTTCCAGCAATTAGATTTTATCTTGCTGTTCCACCTGAGGTTTCAGATGTTCAGGTTAGTATATCAGATTCTGAATATACAATCCTTAGCGGTTACAATGTTTATCCTGTTCAAGAACCGATACCTGAGCCATCAAACATCGATAAGTTTACTATAAACAATACATTTTACATGAAAGACGAGTTCTATCCATCACAAACTGAAAATATCGAGTCAAACGGTTGGATTCGAGACTATCAATTTATCCTACTTTCAGTTTCACCTATTCAATGTAACCCTTCTACCAAAGAACTAAGAGTATATAACTACACTCACGTTCAAATCTTATTTAATGGAAGTCAAGAGGAAATTTCAGAGCAAATAAACCCTGGATTTGAAACAATATACGGCACCATGTTTTTAAATTATGAAACGGCAAAAACTTGGTATACTCATTATCCAGATGAAACAATACTGGGAAACCGGATGAACACCACTGATCTTCTCAATTCCTCAAACCGTGCAGGATTATTAATTATCACAAATGATACCTTTTACAATTATATTAAACCACTTGCACAGTGGAAAGATAGGAAAGGCTGGGAGACCTGTATTGCAAACACTAGTAGTGTTTATTTACAATTTCCAGAAAGCTCAAACCATTTAAGTATTCGTTCTTTCATCAATTACACGTTCTACAACTGGAATAGAACACCATCTCATGTTCTACTCATTGGAGATGTTGAATATGTTCCGACATACTATTACCAGGGAGACACACCAAGTGATCATTGGTATAGTTGTATAATTGGAAATGATTATCTTCCAGATATAGCAGTTGGAAGAATTTCGGTAAAAAGCTGCTCTGAAACGTCAGATATCGTCGATAAAATTGTAAACTATGAAAAAAATCCATATCTCAATGAAACTGATTGGTATAAAAAAGCAATGCTTGTTTCTGATAGCGGATACTTTGAAGTGACATCTGATTGGGTTTATGATTTTCTTATTAATTTCAGTTACGCTGCCGATAAATTTTATGCTTCGCAAGGTACAGCAACAACAACAAACATTGCCAATGCTATTAATGAAGGAAGGGCGATAGCTAATTACCGAGGTCACGGAGGTACAACAGGATGGGGAACTGGTTCTTTTTATAATAGCGATGTTCTTTCCCTTACTAACGGCCGAAAACTTCCTATCGTTATTAGTCCAACTTGCTCTACTGGTCATTTTGATGATCCTGGTACTGATTGTTTCGGTGAAACTTGGCTTAAAGCAACAGATAAAGGCGGTGTAAGCTTCTGGGGTTCATCAAGAGTTAGTTATGGGGGCTATAATGACGAACTAGACATGGGTGTATATAAAGCAATTTTTAGCGATCATATCTATGATTTTGGTGGATTTACCAACAAAGCAAAACTCTACATGGTGGCCATATATGGAACATCATCAATGGCTATCTTGGAGCTCCATTTGTTCAATGTGATTGGGGATTCAACCCTTGAGTTTTGGACAGATGTTCCACAGCCGCTTAACGTTACCCATCCAACAGTTGTGTTACCGCAATCATCGCATTTCAACGTAACCGTGAGAAATGATATGACACCTGTAGAGGATGCGCTTGTCTGTTTGCAAAAAGGCACAGAACTTTATACCTGGGGTTATACAAATGCAACTGGGGAGATACAGTTTAACATCACTACATCAACCTTGGCGGAGTTGAACATCACAGTGACAAAACATAATTTTGTTCCATATGAGGGCACATCAACTATGCTTACTAATATGGATTTGTATGAGGGATGGAATTTTATTTCAGGGTCGTGCAACCATTCAGTTGCAAAATCAGATCTAATCGTATGGAATAATAACTCATCATATTCTTGGCAAGATGCAGTGAATAGTAGCATTATCAACGATGTTTTGTTTGGATGGAATAGAACTGCTCAATCTTATACTTTTGTCGATGTTTTTGAACCAGGACATGGATGTTGGATTTATGTCTATGATGATTGTGAAATATGGATTCAATCAAACAAAGATGATGATGGTTATATTACTGGTTTAAAGGAAGATTGGAACATTATTGGTCTGCCAGATTACCAAAATGTAAGTAAAACTGATATCTCAATTGTGTCTAACGGAAGCTATTACAACTGGTCAGATGCGGTATTGGCAGGTGTTATTGATGATTATGTCTTTGGTTGGGATAGGGGTGGACAGGGCTATACCTTTGATGATGTGTTCTTGCCAGGATATGCTTATTGGATATATGCATATCAGGAGTGCACATTACACAAATTAGCGAGATAGACAAATCTTCTGTGATGAGCAAAAAAGACACCCCTTCAAATCATTCCGTTTATATTATAAACATAACATTTAAATCTAAATATTGAATTGATATTCTATGGAATTGTATTTGGGAGGTAAAAACATGGCAACAAATTCATATCAAAAATGGATGTCTTTTGGTATAATTGTCTTTTTGATTGGAGTAGGTGTGATACCTGTCATAAGCGGGAGTTCTAGCATATCTACTGGGTTTCATCATAGTGTGGCTACTTCTTTTTTTGCTGAGGATGATAAAGATGATTCCTCTGCAATTCTTTGGACTTTTAATATCACTTCCAATGCATATGGTGGTGGTGCTGTAGATGACATTGATAACGATGGGAAAATGGAGATTGTATTTGGTACATATATGGGCGATTCAAATGTATATGCTTTGAATGCCGAGGATGGAATGCTTTTATGGAATTTTTATTCAGGGCCCGGTCCTGTAGATGCGTCTGTCAAGATAGCTGATGTTAACAATGATGGCGATAAAGAAGTTATTTTTGCTGGCTCTGGCAGTGGTTATATGAATAATGGAAGCTATGGGATTGGAATAATACATGTATTGAATGGAACGAATGGAGAGGTAGTGTGGGAGCATAATACTGGTTATTGCGTTGATTCTCCTGCAGCTATTGTAGATATCGATGATGACGGCGTCAAAGAAGTAATTTATGGGGCATGGATTGAAGAAAACGACTTGGGATATATACGTATATTAAACGGCATAAATGGAACATTGGAACAGAAGATAGGAGGTTTTGATGGATACATACAATCTGAGCCAAACATCCTTGACCTTAATGGTGACGGCCAGCTCGATATTGTTATTGCAACTTTTCAGGGCGATAATAAAGTCTATGCTGTCAATGGCAGTGATTACACTACGTTATGGACGTTTCAATCAAGTGATTGGATGTATCATGGCGGTTCTTTTGGAGATATTGATAAGGACGGGTTGCCTGAAATTGCAATCGGCTCTTATGATGACCATGTTTATGTAATCAACGGAGAGGATGGCAGTATGAACTGGAGTTACGACGTTGGAAGTTATATTTTGGCACCTACTTCTCTTGCAGATGTAGATAATGATGGAACGTTGGAAATCTTTGCTGCAACCAGTACTATGTATGCGTTAAAACACGATGGTTCGCTTTTATGGAGTTACCCTACTGGTGGGTTGATTTGGCGCGGAGCCTCTGTTGCAGATGTTGATGGTGATGGATGGTTGGATGTATGTTTTTGCTCAAATGATGGATTGATTCGTATTGTTAACGGGACAACTGGCGATCTTATATGGAGTTTTGATGCTGAGAATGATTATGGCAGTACATTTGAAATTGATCATGCGCCAGTTATTGCCGATTTGAATGGCGATGGAACACTAGATATATTCTTTGTTGGCGGCTATGGGATATATCCACCAGATGACAATTATGGTAGAGCATATGCTTTTTCCGTGAGTAATGGTAGTGGTGTTGGTTGGCATATGTTTAGGCACGACTATAGGAATAGTGGGTGTTATTCAATCGCATCTAACAACCCGCCTTCAATGCCTGCTATGCCTTTAGGTTGCACATCTGGAAATACGGAGGTGAATTATGGCTATATAACAAACGCAACTGATTCTGATGATGATCCGATTTATTACAAGTGGGATTGGGGAGATGTGATTGGTGATTGGATGGGTCCATATGCATCTGGTGAAATATGTAATGTATCGCATTCATGGGCAGAGACAGGTACCTACAATATATGCGTTAGAGCAAAAGATTCGTGGGGGCATTTAAGTAATTGGTCCAATACTTTGTTGGTAAGTATTGCAGATAGCTTGTACTTGACAAATTTGATACACAACTGGAATTTCATATCCTTGCCTTTTAATCAATCTGCGAACAAGGCAGATGTCATTGTAAGGCAAGGTGGGATAAATTACTCGTGGTCTGATGCAGTTTCTGCAGGTATGGTAAATGACTTTGTTTTCGGCTGGGACCGTACCTATCAAAGCTATACATTTGATGATACACTTGAGCCAGGCTATGGTTACTGGCTATATGCCTACAAGAATTGTGAACTGTGGGTGGGGAATATAACTGTTACACCAGATAACTATATCACGGGATTAGAACAAAACTGGAACATCATGGGAATGCCATATGATCAACCTGTAGACAAAACAGATATACTCGTAAATAATACTCCATGGGAAGATGCAGTAAGTGGCGGCATCATCAACGATTTCGTGTTTGGTTGGAATCGTAACAGTCAGAGCTATATATTTTCAGACACTTTCGAACCAGGATACTGTTACTGGGTTTATGCTTATCAACAGTCTACATTGAAGAAAACTTCATCTTAACGCATTGTTGAGGGTTTAAATCCCCGCCTTTTAAGGCGTTTTCTAATTTTTTCCCCAAAAAAACTTTTTCCAGAAGTATATTTGCGCCTTGGGGCAGGTGCGCCCGCCAGAGGCGGGAGGCTTTGAAGACCTGCCCAGGAGCAAAAATTATGGATATAATCAGCGGTAGCCATAGCGTTGGCCAGAATTTGTACCACTTGGAATGGTGTCCCAAGTATAGGTACAAGATGTTTATGAAAGAAGAAAATAAAAAGCTTTGTGAAGATATTTTGAAAGAAGTTGCCAAGAGACATGAAATGAAGATGGAGGAACTAAGCGTTATGCCTGATCACATTCACGCCGTAGTTGGAATTCCGCCAACAATGAGCGTATCCCAAGCGCTTCACCTTTTAAAAGGTGCATCGTCTAGAGAGCTGTTCAAACAAAAACCAAATTTTCGTAAGCGATATCCCAAAGGGCATTTTTGGAGTCCAGGTAAGTTCTACAGAAGTGTTGGAGATGCCGATACTGAAACTGTAATGCAGTATGTGCGCGATCAACGGCTTGAACAAACTACGCTAGATTCACTTCCTTCAACGACCAACCGTGCCTCATAAGAAGCTCAGGCATTTATGCCTGAGAGAATGTCACATCTTATTATGATTCATCTAGTAACCTGGAAAACACCATCATTTTTTTATTACAAATGTTTATATTTATCTAAATACATATGCGATTATAAGGGGAATTAAAAAATGAATAAAATTTTGTCATTACTGGCAGTGGGAATTTTAATCCTTGGTGGGTTTGGAGTATATGCTGTAATGGGTGGTACAATATCTGATATGAACGTCAAAATGGAACTGGTTATTGATTCAGAACATGCTATCGGCACTACTGAGAATCCATCTATGGATTTACCTGGTTCTTTTGATTTGCGAAATGTTGGTGGAATCGACTATGTAACTTCGGTTAAAAACCAACAAGGAGGAACATGCTGGACACATGGTACGATGGCCGCAATAGAAGGAAATCTTCTTATGACTGGTAATTGGGCTGCAGCTGGGGAATCAGGTGAGCCGAATCTTGCAGAATATCATCTTGATTGGTGGAATGGTTTTAACCAACATAATAACGACGATGATCCGGGCGGAGGTGGACTTGTAGTACATCAGGGAGGCGACTACCTTGTTACTTCGGCATATCTTTCTCGGTGTGAAGGAGCCATACGCGACATCGATGGGCAATCATATGATACGCCACCAGAAAGGTATAACACAAGCTACCATTACTACTATCCAAGAGACATCGAATGGTATGGTATGGATGCTAACCTCGTAGGTATCAATATCATTAAACAAAAAATAATGACTGAGGGAGTCATGGGTACGTGCTTGTGTTATGATAGTCAATTCATTAACGCCAATTATGTTCACTATCAGCCACCTAGCAATACATTGGATCCAAATCATGCAGTAGCAATTGTTGGATGGGATGATAACAAGAGTACGCAGGCTCCGCAACCCGGTGCTTGGCTCTGTAAAAACAGTTGGGATATTAGTTGGGGTTTTGATGGTTATTTTTGGATTTCCTATTATGATAAACATTGTTGTAAGCATCCTGAAATGGGTGCAGTATCTTTCCAGAATGTTGAACCTTTGATATATGATAATATCTATTATCATGACTATCATGGCTGGCGTGATGTAAAGGAAAATTGTACTGAAGTGTTCAATGCCTTTAATGCAACAGAAAATGAATTTTTAAAAGATGTCAACTTTTACGTTGCAACTGACAATATATCTTATACGGTTAAAATCTATGATAATTTTGAAAATGGATCGCTACAAGATGAATTGACAACAACATCTGGCACTATAAATTATACAGGGTTTCATACCGTTGATTTAGATAATTCTGTTATGCTTTCGGAAGGAGATGATTTCTATATTTATCTAGAACTTTCTGATGGGGGACAACCTTATGATAGAACATCTGATGTTCCGGTTTTACTCGGCAACAAATATCGAGTGATTGTAGAATCATCTTCTTTTCTAGGACAAAGCTATTATCTTAATGGATCAACTTGGCAGGATCTCTACGATTTTGACAGCACTGCAAATTTCTGCATAAAAGGTCTTACAGCACCACCGTTAAGTTTTCAATTTCCAGATGGCCTACCGGACTATGTTTCTCCTGATATTCCTACCACGATTCTAATACAAATTAATGAAATCGCTGACACCTATGTTTCTGGCTCAGGTATGATACATTATCGTTATGATGGTGGTACTTATTTTACCTCTTCGCTGGTACATGTAGGCGGCGACTTGTATGAGGTAACATTGCCTTCTCCAAGTTGCGGTGATTTGCTAGAATATTATTTCAGTGCTGAAGGAACTTTAGCAGGAACAATGTATGAACCTTCAGATGCTCCTGCTACGACATATTCTTGTCTTGTAGGAGAACTCAATCCTGTATTTTCTGATGATTTTGAAATTGATCTTGGCTGGACTGTTGTGAATGATTCATATCTTACTGATGGAGCCTGGGAGCGCGGAATACCTATTGGTGGTGGAGATCGAGGAGACCCGGCAACTGATTATGATGGATCAGGTCATTGTTATCTTACAGATAATGTGGATGGTAATTCTGATGTTGATGACGGTACCACATGGCTTATTTCTCCTTCAATGGACTTGGCTATGGGCATTGATTCAATAATCCATTATGCATTGTGGTATACCAATGATTTTGGTTCAGATCCTTACAATGATTTATTCAAAGTTTACGTATCAAATAATGATGGTTCGACTTGGACATTAGTTGAAACAATAGGGCCCCAGACCACAACAGGATGGAAGGAATATGATTTTATGATTGGTGATTATGTGGTGCCAACAAATCAGGTCAAAGTTCGTTTTGAAGCATCAGACATTAATGATGCATCTGTCGTTGAGGCAGGCATTGATGATTTCCAGGCGTTTATTTTTGATTGTGTAGATTCTGCAACCTACGTTACATTTCTTTCCACTAACTGGAACTTCATTTCTCTACCGTTTAATCAATCTGTTGACAAAACTGATTTTGTTGTAAATTGTGAGGGCACATATCATACTTGGTTTGAAGCGGTTTCTGATGGAATCATTAGCGATTACGTATTTGGTTGGGATAGAGATAGTCAGGGATATACGTTTGTCGATACTCTTGGTTCAGGATATGGATATTGGGTGTATGCCTCTGAGAGTTGTGAACTATGGATTGAAAATATAAGCATTACGTCGGATGAATATGTTACACATCTTGAAGAAAATTGGAACATAGTAGGCATGCCGCAGAATCAATCTGCGAACAAGATCGATATCATTGTAAACTATAATAGTAGCGATCATACGTGGACTGAGGCAATCTCAGATGGAATTGTCAATGATTATGTATTCGGTTGGAGCAGAATAGGGCAGAGCTACTCCTTCATCGATACATTTGAACCAGGATACAGTTATTGGATATATGCATATCAACCGTGTACGTTGAAGAAAACAAATGTATGATTGCATTTTCTTTCACTTTTCAATCGAATTACTAGTATTGTTCTTCATATAATTTTGCCGTTATAAAAGTTAGAAGAATTTATAAAGTGGTTGTTTATTAATATATTTAGAGGACAATATGAAAAAAAGATTTGAAAACAAAATAATCACATATGTAATTATAATAAGCTTAATTGGTCTAGCGTTTACAAGCATAAATGTATTTGGGGATAGTAATGAGGATACAGTGACTTTTACTGTATGTTTAGATTCGTTTGATATTGTAGACACTGAAGATGGGCAGGAAATTCATACCGAAAATTTTGGCCGCTTGCTGATCCCAGGGAAACCCAACCTCCCATCAAAAATATTTTCACTTGCAATTCCGCCAGGCGCTGAAGTAACCGATATTAATTTTGAAGCAAGTGAGGGCGTTGTTCTTTCTGGGACATATGACATACCTCCTTGTCCATTACCGGAAGTAATCGGCCAAGAAGATCCTTTAGTCCATGAAAACGAAGAAGCAACTTTTAACGAAAACTTCAACCAGGTTTACTATGGCGATGATCCATATCCTTCAGATATAGGAGAATTTATTCGTAACTCCCATTACAGAAAATATAATCTTGTGGATGTAAGAATCAATCCTTTCACATATTATCCGCAATCTGGCCAATTGGAGTACTATCCTGAAATAACTATTGAAATACACTACGTAAATCCAGATGAAGAAGCCGATGAAATTGAAGACAATCTTGTAAGAACCGAAGAATTTGCTGAAAACATCATTGCAAATTATGACGACGCTCAAAATTGGTACCAACAGACATCAACCATGGATAAAGGTCTTTATGATTATGTTATCATCACCCTTGATTCATTGACTTCCTCAGTAACACCTCTAGTGGACTGGGAAACCAGTAAGGGTCGGAATGTTAAGGTGGTAACTACCTCATGGATTGATAGTAATTATAATGGATATGATTTAGAGGAAAAAATGAGGAATTTCTTGCGTGAAAAATATCCATCAAGTGAATGGGGTATAGAAGATGTATGTCTTATCGGCCATTATAATGATGTTCCTATTCGGTTTACTGCACAAGCAGAAACAGATTATTATTATGCTGAACTATCATTACCCGATAATCAATCATGGGATGCTGATGGAGACCATGTATACGGTGAAAACTATGGTGATTCAAATGATTTCTATGGGGAAGTAAACGTAGGTCGAATCCCTTATAGCGATACAACTACTGTTTCTCACATTTGCGACAAATCAGTTGCTTATGAGCAAAACAATGATGATAGTTTTAAAAAGAACATTTTATTACTTGGATCATTCTTCTGGTCTGATACCGATAATGCAGTGTTAATGGAATATAAAACAAATCCATCTTTGCATCCATGGATGACTGATTGGACAAAAACTCGCTTATATGAACAGGGGTACTCTTCCCATCCATCTGACTATGATATATCCTATAGTAACGTACAAAGTGTGTGGTCATCTGGAACATATGCTTTTGTTAATTATGCAGGGCATGGATCTCCAACTGCATGTTATCGAATGTATTCAGGAGGAGGTCAGTTTGTTGATATCAATACCTGTAATTCTCTTAATGATGATTATCCAGCGATAATATTTGCCTGTGCGTGTAGTAACCATGAAACTGAACAGTTCAATATCGGGCAGGCTATGATGCAACAAGGGGGCGTAGGTTTCCTAGGTTCAACTGAAGTTGCTTATGGATATCATGGCTGGAATGACCCGTATGATGGAGCCGCAGCATCTTTGGATTATTTCTTTACTTCTTGCGTTACTTCAGGAAACTATACTCAAGGGCAAGCACACCAATGGTCCCTTACTCATATGTATCAAAATGGACTTTGGTACTATAATAAATTAGAAACCTTTGAATGGGGGGCACTATTGGGTAACCCCAATCTTGGCATGATGTCTCATTCCGTAAATACGGTGGTACATGTTACTAATCTTTCATTGGGTTGGAATTTTGTGTCGTTACCATTTCAGATGCCTGAATTCGCCCAGCCGATTAGTAAAAATCAATTAAAAATTAAAGCCAGTGGGGGTATAGCCACTTATGACTGGTCAACTGCAGTATCGGAAGGATTAATTAGTGACTATCTCTTTGGTTGGGGTAGAGCTACTCAAAGTTATATATTTGCAAATGAACTGGAACCCGGACATGGTTATTGGTTATATGCATATGAGAATTGTAAAGTTTCAATAGAAAATATAACGACAGTTACTAGCAATGTAATCACTGATGTTGAACAAAATTGGAATCTTGTAAGCTCTGCATATGATCAACCATTAAATAAAAGTGATATAATCATACATTATAATGGAACTGATTATGCCTGGGCAGATGCAACATCTGGCAATAATCCACTAGACAGTCCAATAATAAATGATGACTTCTTTGGGTGGAACAGAACAACACAAACCTATGTATTTTCTGATATATTGGAACCAGGATATGCTTATTGGATGTATGTATATTTTGAATGCACATTAAAGAAAGAGGAAACATAAGTAAATCTCTCTTTCATTTTCTTTTATTTTTATACTTCATATGTGTAAAATAATTTGATAATATGATTCACTACTTTTCAATCAAATAACTTTTTTTACCGATGTCTTGAAAATCCAAAACAACTGACGAATCAACAAGAGTTGTATTGATGCCTGAAGGCAGTATCATATCAAACAATAAATCAACCGCACTTTCGTTTAAAAAACAAGGTTGATAGTTGGTAATCCTATTATTTGTCTTAAAGGGAGTCAGCTTTAAAGACGTGATTTTCTTATTTTTGATGATGAATTCTACTCCCATTCCTACATGATACAATTCATCTACATATCTAAATCTCCCTGGCGTAGTAAAAATAAAGTTCCCAACAGAATAAAAAATTGGTTTCCCTTTGTAGATTTCGACAGGCAAAATAATGTGAGCAGAATGGCATATTACAGCATCTGCACCTGCATCAATGGCATATCTTGCAAAATTTTTGTGTTCGCTAGAGATATCAACTTCGTAATTTTTTCCAATGTGTAAAGAGATAATAACAATATCTGCGTCATTTTTTATTCTTGAAATGTCTGATTCCAGATTTTTTTTGCTTAGCTCTGCAACACCGGGAATATTTTTCTTTGCATAGAAATGGTAGTTGTAATCATATGATGTTTTATATTCAAAATAACCCAAATATCCTATTTTTGTAGAGTTATTATAGCATTTTATGGTCCCTAATCTGGCCTGTGTTTCGTTGTGTCCTGCACCAAAATATGATAAGTTATAATTTTGAAGGTTGAGTAGGGTGTCATTTAACCCTTCAACACCAAAATCAAGTACATGATTATTGGCCAAATTTAGAATCGTAATATTATTTTTGATTACGTCCCCAAGCACGGATTTGTTGATTTTATAGGTATATGATTTATATGGGCTGATGGCAGTTTTTTTATCAGTAACTGAGGTTTCTAAGTTTACAATAATCTCATTTTTATTCTCAAACATTGGTTTAAGATGTTGGAAAGGTTTGCTTGTTGTGCCGGAGTAACTATCACCGATCATAAAATCTCCCAAAAACAATATTGAAAATTCTGAAGTGATACTATTAGTATTATGGTGATCTGTAACATTCAAATAGGAAACAGTAAGTATCGTAGCTATCAAGATGACAGAAAATGTCAAAAGAAATTTGCTTTTGAGGTATTTTAATTTCATAGGTGATAATCCATGTGCTATGAATATATAAATGTTTGATTTGTTCATACTTCACTGATGGAAGTATAATTTTTAAAGAAAGAATTCCACCGTGTCTATAGTGAACGAAGTGAGCGTTGACCGGTG
>CAYLOF010000009.1:7339-18021 GCA_964385215.1 uncultured Thermoplasmatales archaeon | reverse complement strand
TATAAATCGACTATGATGAAAAATACAAATGCTTAGCAAAACGCAAAACTCCAGTTATATAATTTGAAACAATTTTTATAATATAAATATATATAATTTTTATTTATATTACATCTATATTGCAAATACACCTTAATATATACCGAAATATTTAAATTTAAGTACATTATATATAATATCAATCAAAATATGAGCGGGGGAAAATATGAACAGAAAAATCCAAAGTATAATTATATGCATGCTACTGATAACAACTCTGATGTCAATTATTGGAGTTGCCGACAACGAAAATAATAATGTTTCAATTTTACCTGAGGGCGGTGGTACATCTTCAGGAGATAATAACATCTATCCAATATTGCAGGCAGATAGAAATGATATTTTTTACGCCTCTAATCTGCATGATAATGACAATTTAGTTTACTTTGATCCAACAGAACCAGATAATTTCACTGTAATTGGACCTTCGATTTCTGCATCTTTCCTTGCTGCTGCATGTTTTGTTGAAGATACGTGGTATGCAGTTGAATATTCTGATGGTACTCCTACATACCCTGATGATATAATATGGGCTATCGATCATAATAACGGCACTATGACTGAGATTGGTAATTTTGGACTTAGTGAACCTATAAATGGTTTAGCATATGATGATACCACTGGTGTATTATACGGATGTACTGGTACTAATCTATACATAATTAACCAGTCGACTGGTGCTGCAACTTTAGTAGGTGCAATGGGCAATGGAGGAGGTACGATGGTGGGTATTGCTTGTAATTCTTATGGAAATATGTATGGAGAAGATCTTGGAGATGATAATCTATATTCAATAAATACATCTACAGGCGTTGCTACAATTATTGGATCACTTGGTATTGATCTTAATTACGCTCAGGATATGGCTTATGATAAAGATAATGATACATGCTATATAACTGGTTATAAGGGTTCCACAAACGGAGGAGGTGCATTATATAGTGTTAATACTAGTACTGGATTGGCAACATTGATTGGTGATTTTCCAATTGGTAGCATGGGTTGTCCATCTGAGGTTGCTGCGTTTGCTATTCCTTATACTGCAGGACCTTCACCACAAGATGTAATGATTACCGCTCTTGAAGATAATTGGAATTTAGTATCACTTCCGTTTAACGTATCAATACCAAAAGGAAATATTACTGTGAGCTATGGTGGCACTAATTACAGTTGGGCTGATGCAGTAACAAATGGCTATGTGAATGATGTTGTTTTTGGCTGGGATCGTGTTGGTCAGAGTTATAACTTTGCTAGTACGTTTATACCTGGCGATGGCTACTGGATGTATGCATATTATGACTGTGAACTATGGGTTGATAATATTACAATAGTGCCTGATGAATATGTGACCTCTCTTAAACAGAATTGGAATCTTATGGGCGTTCCTAGTGTTCAAAATTTAGACAAGGTAAACATAACCGTGGACTATGGCGGAACAGATTACAGCTGGGCTGATGCAGTAACAAATGGCTATGTGAATGATGTTGTTTTTGGCTGGGATCGTGTTGGTCAGAGTTATAACTTTGCTAGTACGTTTATACCTGGTGATGGCTACTGGATGTATGCATACTATGCTTGTACATTGAAACAATAGAATCGGATTGCATTTCCGTTAGGTAAAAGGTTTCGACTATTTTATCATGAGGGGAAAATCCCCCTTCCTATTATATTTTAAAAAAGTTTTAATCATTCTGAAATGGATTAATTGAATTATGAAAATTGTTTGTTACTCGGACGAAAATTCCTAGTTATTGGCCTTTAAAAGGTATTTTGTTTTATATATTCAATATATGATATATAATTTGAGCCGATTAACAGTTTTTATGACACAAATGTATAATAGTTTATAATTTATATATTGCAGATGTAATTCAATATATACCGAAATATTTAAATTCCATTAATATATTATACTTATTAACCTAAATACATAAGCGGGGGAAAATATGAATAGAAAAATAATAAGCTTATTTATTAGTACGCTGTTGATTGCGACAATTCTCTCTGCAATAGGAATAGCAGATGACAACGAAAATAATAATATAACTAATCGATTATTTGATGGAATTATTGACAATACACACGAAACAACGCAAACATTTATATTAAAAGGAGATCAAACATTCTATGCTCATAGAACATATCCATCGGCTAATAATGACCTCGTATCATTTGATCCAACCCTGCCAGGTACCTTAAATTCAATTGCTACTGCAACATCCACAGATTTTCTTGCTGGTGGTTGTTGGGCAGAAGATACTTGGTGGGCTGTTGAATATGCAGATCCCTCTAATGCTAACATATGGACAATAGATCATATAACAGGTACAATGACATTAGTTGGAGCTTCTGGATCTGCGGAAGGTTTAAATGGTTTAGCCTATGATTCTTCAACTGGAACAATGTATGCTTGCAGTGGAACAAATCTCTATAGTATTGATATGATAACTGCTGCTGCTACACTAGTAGGTTCTATGAGTTCTAGTGGTTTAATGATTGGAATCGCATGTGATAACGCAGGTAATATGTATGGAGTTGATCTAGGTGACGATAGTCTATATTCTATTGATACAACAACAGGTGCAGCTACATTAATAGGTTCACTTGGTGGGGGTATTGATTTGAACTATGCACAGGACTGTGCCTATGATAAAGACAATGATATTTTATACTTAGCTGCTCTAACAATTCATGCGGGAAACCAAGGTACATTATATACAATTGATACTACAACTGGTATAGCAACAAGCGTTGGTATGATAGGAACAGAACTTACTGAACTTGTAGGATTTGCTATTCCATATGCTAGTGGACCTTCACCACAGGACGTCATGATTACTGCTCTTGAAGCTAATTGGAATTTGGTATCACTTCCATTTAATGTATCATTACCAAAAGCAAACATAACAGTCAATTACGGTGGCACTAATTACAGTTGGGCTGATGCGGTTACATATGGTTATGTGAATGATGTTGTCTTTGGTTGGGATCGTGTTGGTCAGAGTTATAACTTTGCTAATACTTTTGTGCCTGGCGATGGCTACTGGATGTATGCCTATTATGATTGTGAACTATGGGTTGATAATATTACAATAGTGCCTGATGAATATGTGACCTCTCTTGAACAGAATTGGAATCTTATGGGCGTCCCCAGTGTTCAAAATTTAGACAAGGTGAACATAACTGTGAACTATGGTGGAACAGATTACAGCTGGGCTGATGCAGTAACAAATGGTTATGTGAACGATGTTGTCTTTGGCTGGGATCGTGGTGGTCAGAGCTATAACTTTGCTAATATGTTTATACCTGGTGATGGCTACTGGATGTATGCTTATTTCGATTGCATTTTAAAAAGACCCGTGATATAAACACAGTTGTTTTAGCGAAAATCACTAAAACATCTCTTTTTTTCTTTATTTTTCGTCATATCACTCTTTTCAGTATGTCAATAATTCTGTTGAGAAATTTATCAAACACTGGCAAGCAAACAGACATTTACCTAAAATTTTCGTACAAACGTTTTTTTCATTCAAACAATTTTTTAAAGAAAGAATTCCACCGTGTCTATAGCGAACAAAGTGAGCGTTGACTGATGGTCAAGAGATGAGGTTAATTTCCTATGTCTCATTTGTTATGTCTAATTAAAAAGCATGTCTGCCGAGGATAACAAGGTTAGCCGAACACGTCACTTAGCTCATAGTAGGTGAAGCGAACGGCGACTGGTGGTGCGGGCACGCTTTTTGACACTATGCAAAGAAAACATTTATATATCGACCCATAATATATTAACTATACTTATAGGGGAAAATAAATATGACAAACCGTAAAGAAAAATTATTTTCAATGTTATTAGTAGGAATATTGGTTATAAGTGGACTTGGAGCAGTTGTTGTATCTAGCGAAAATTCAAACAACAATGGACATAATGATGTCAACATTTCAATTCAAAGTTATGGTAATGTTACTGATATCACATATAACATTAATGGATTCGTAAGAGAAGACGTTATCATTGATGATGAGGAATATATCCGAATTATTTTGGATGATGAATCTCAGATTATGGAGCAGGGCTCACCAGATGTTCCAAATATCTGTAGGAGTATCATCATTCCAGACGATTTAAAGATGGATGTTGAAATAATTGGTGGAGAGTATCAGGAATTTGAAAATGTATTAATAGCACCTTCAAAAGGCAATCTTCCTAGAACTGTAAATCCTGATGATGTTCCATATACCTTTGGAGATGCATATTCGGAGGATGAATGGTTCCCAGGAGAAATTGCAGAACTTAGAGATCCATATATACTACGTGACTTTAGAGGTCAAGTGGTGATAATAAATCCATTTCAATACAATCCAGTACAAAAGACATTGCGGGTATATAATGAACTCAATATTCAAATCACTCCAGTAGATCTTGGTGAAATAAATGTGTTTGATAGAACTCAACCGTTGACTCGTCTGGATATAGATTTTAATTCAATTTATGAGCACCATTTCATAAACTATGATACAAATTGTAAAGATCGCTATACCGCGGTTGAGGAGCAGGGTAATATGCTTGTTATATGCTATGACAGTTTTTATTCTACGATGGTTCCATTTGTAGAATGGAAAAACATGAAAGGTATTCCAACTGAGATTGTCAATGTATCTAGTATTGGTAGCGGTTCTGCAAACGATATTGATACTTTTATAGATACTTATTATAATACAAACGGGTTAACATTTGCACTTCTTGTAGGAGATATTGCCCAGATTCCATCGTTAACATATAGTGGCCATGCATCTGATCCAAGCTACGCGTTTATTGTTGGCTCGGATAATTATCAAGATATATTTATTGGACGTTTCTCCGCTCAAAATATTGTTCAGTTGGATACTCAGGTTAACAGATCGATAGAGTATGAAAAATATCCACAAGTTAGTGCTGATTGGTATCATAAAGGACTTGGGGTTGCTTCAAATCAAGGAACTGGTGATGATGGAGAATATGATGACGAACACGTGGATATTATTAGAGGCAAATTATTGAATTTTACTTATACAGATGTTGGTCAGAGTTATGATCCAACAGGAACTTCAACAATAATTGCGAATTTTATAAACGGTGGAACAAGTATTATTAATTATTGTGGTCATGGAGGTCCAACTTCTTGGTCAAATGGGGGTGGATTTTCAAATAGTGATGTAAATGCTTTGGTAAATGATAATATGCTTCCGTATATTATCAGTGTTGCTTGTAACACTGGTGAGTTTGAAAATTATGATACATGTTTTGCTGAAGCATGGATGCGAGCAACAAATAATGCAGAACCAACTGGCGCAATAGGTATATTTGCGTCAACACAATCTCAATCATGGGACCCACCTATGGATGCTCAGGATGAATCAGTGGATTTACTCGTTAATTATAGTATGTTTTCAATTGGAGGTCTTAGTTATTGTGGAACTATGCATATGATGGATGAATATGGATCAACTTGTTATGATGAGACAAATACTTGGACTCTTTTTGGCGATCCATCATTGATGATAATGACTGATACCCCTTCAACTATGACTGTTGATCATAACCCTGGTATTATGACAGGGTCTACTGAGTTTGAAGTAACAGTGTCTAATATTGAAGGTGCTTTATGTGCAATATCATACAATGGGATGTTACTTGGATGTAATTATACAGATAGTTCAGGTGAAGCTTTCATTGAACTTACTGATCCAGTTGAAGATATGGATCAGGTTGATCTTGTAGTTACATCATTTAATATGATGCCTTATATGGTGGCATTAGATGTTTCTCCACCTATTAGACAGCCCGCTGAGTTTGAACCAATGGAGGCTGTTCTAATACGGTATCCTTTTGGAATTTCTTATGATATTATTGCTGAGATGGCAGAAAATGTAACGGTAATCACTATTGTTGCAAGTAGTGGTGATCAATCATATGTTGAGTTACAATATACTTCGCATGGTGTTAACACTGCCAATTGCGAGTATCTTATAGCTTCTTCTGATACATATTGGACTCGTGATTATGGCCCATGGTTCAAGTTCAATGCAACAACCAATCTGCTTGAAGTCGTTGATTTCAATTATAATAGACCCCGTCCAAACGATAATGCAATTCCACAAGTATTTGCTACTGCTGAAGGATTAAATTATTCATACATGTCCCTTACTCATACCGGCGGTAACTATATGACCGATGGAAAAGGTATATCAATTTCAACTGATCTTGTCTATTCTGAAAATCCTGGTATGACACCTGATGAAATAAATCAAACTGTACGTGATTATCTAGGTATCCAAACATATCATGCCTATGTTGATCCGCTTGGAGCATATATCGAGCATGTTGATTGCTGGGGTAAATATCTTTCACCTGATACAATTATGATAACTGAGGTACCTGTAGGTCACAGTCAATATGATGAGTATGAGGCAGCGGTTAACTATTTTGAAAGCCAATTTAGTTGCTATGGTGTGCCATATAATGTTGTACGAGTTTATGCTCCAAATGGCGAACCATATACAAATTCATTGATTTTAAATGATAAAGTTCTTGTTCCTCAAACAGGAAGTCAATGGGACGATGATGCTATAGCTTCATATGAAGCGGTGATGCCTGGATATGAAGTCCTTGGATTTACCGGTAGCTGGGTGACAACTGATGCACTTCACTGCCGAACAAAAGGTATCCCCGATCGAGATATGATATATATCGATCACGATCCTTTGAATAATCAGATGCCAGATGATGCAGGTTTCATAGTTGAAGCAGAGATTATTTCATATGGTTCTTCAAGAGATGTTCTGTCTCCAGAGATTCATTGGAAAAATACAACAGGTGGATGGGGTACAGCGTCAATGTCGTCTGATGAAGACACATATTCTGCTTTTATTCCAAATCATGCTTGTGGTGAAACGCTTTCATATTATATTAGTGCAGAGAACTCAGAAGGCGATATGTTCAATGAACCGTTCATTGGAGAAGATGATCCATTTTGGTTTAATGTTACTTTGGTTCCAGATATATGGGTGGATCCACTTTCAATACAGTTATGGGGTAATGAAGGTGAAATCATAACTGAAGATCTTACCATTGGAAATGATGATTTCGCAGGGGAAAACCTTGATTTTGATTTAACATGTACTGATTCAGGTGGGTATGGATGGCTTTCTGTGGACATTACCAATGGATCATTGCCGCCTGCCACTTCTGTTAATATTTCTGTGATGGCTGATGCAACTGGTTTGAATGTTGGGATATACTCCGAATCAATTCATATTTCTAGTGATGATCCAGATACGCCAATGATGACTATTCCTATTGAATTAGAAATAGTTTATGCTGATAATGTTGGTGCAGTAAGTGTGAACTATCCAACGGGTCAGCAGCTTCCTGGCACACATGCGGTGAATGCAACCGTGGAAAACTTTGGTAGCGAGGCAAATACATTTTCGGTGAATTGTTCGATATATGAAGGTGGTGGTGAAATGATTGAGGATTTCGAGGATGATAACGGTGGTTACACGCATGATCAAGGCCCTGGCCCTGGTAGTATTGATGATTGGGAGTGGGGTACCCCAACGTATGGTCCTTCTTCAGCTCATTCAGGTAGCAATTGTTGGGCGACAAATCTAGATGGTGATCACAGTAACAGTGCTGATAGTGTTCTTGATTCAATATCAATCGATCTAAATATGTATTCACCAACGCCTCAACTTAAATTTTGGCATTGGTATGATCATACAACGTATGATTGTGGTAATGTAAAGATTTCAACTGACGGTGGAGCGTCGTGGTCAATTATTTATCCTGATAGTGGATATACAGGTACTGCTACTTCTGGAAATCAAGGCATCCCTGGTGAACCAGCTTTTACAGATGTATCCTCTGGTTGGGAACAGGTTAGATTTAATCTTAGTGCTTATGAAGGAGAGACTGTAATGTTTAGATGGCATTTTGGCTCAACAAGTTCTACTACTCATCCTGGTTGGTATATTGATGATGTAGCAGTTTCATCATCGCTTACTCGTGATCCTGGCGATATTGTTTATTCATCTATTGAAACGATATCACTTCCAGCTTATTCCTCTGGTTTTGTAGAGTTTTCTCCACCGTGGGATGTTTCTAATCTTAGTTTCTATGCTATAAAGGTTAAAACAGAACTTGCTGGTGATGAAGATGTAAGCAATGATGAGAGTATTGGTGTTGTTGAGATATCTTCTGCTCCTGCTGGTCATATCACATTGCTTGCAGAGAATTGGAATTTCGTTTCATTGCCGTTCAATCAGTCTATTAGTAAAAGCAATCTTTTAGTGAACTATGATGCTAGTAACCATGGTTGGTCCGAAGCAGTATCTGATGGTTATGTGAATGATGTTGTCTTTGGCTGGGATCGTGTTGGCCAGAGTTATAACTTTGCTAATACGTTTATACCTGGCGATGGCTACTGGATATATGCATATCAGAATTGTGAGTTAAAAGCGCCGGTATTTGAAGTGAATTTTGATGGACGTATTACTGATGTTATGGAGGATTGGAATGTTATAGGAATGCCTAATAATGTACCAATGAACAAGTCAAATGTTACAGTGAATTATGCAGGCACTGATTACAGCTGGTCTGATGCTGTTTCTTCTGGTTACATTAATGATTTCATCTTTGGTTGGGACTCATCTACTCAGGGTTATTCATTTTCAAGCACGCTTGACCCAGGTTATGCTTATTGGTTGTATGCGTATCAACAGTGTACTTTGAAGAGAGTGGTATAGGCTCTTTTTTTCACCGTTATAAGATTTGCAACATTTGTATTCAACATTCAACAGCCAATATTAATCTGAGAAAAATTTATATATATCTTGTTTCATATTATCTATCGATTGTTAGGGAAAGAAATTTCCTAACTAACAATTAATTATTTGAAAAAATCAATAAATTAAGTTGTTGCAAAATAAAACAAATTTTTGCTTTGTTGGCTTAAAGGGAGAGGAAAATTATGAAAAATAGAAAAGAAAAAAATAAATCATATATAAATTTTTATAAGAAAGCTGGTGCACTCGCAATTGTATTGCTATTTCTTTTCAGCGTATCTGTACCTGCAATACAGATGCAATCTGAGAATTTAAACGATCAAATTGTTAAAGAATTTGAAGAAAACGATGTCGGATCAACTGTGGAAGATACATCGACGATAAATTCAGAAACAGAAATATGGACAACAGATGAATCTGGTGTAATAAAAACTGATTTTGCACCAGGTGAAACAGTTTATATCTCAGGTTCAGGTTTTGAATCAAATTCAAATATAATTAGTCTTAACGTTACAAGACCTGATGGAACAATTGAAGAAGCACCAGATAGTACTCCAGTAGATAGATTCCCAAGTTCAACACTTCCAATAACAGATTCATTAGGTAATTTCTCTATGTATGAATATTATTTGGATGGTATACTTGGTAATTATACTATTAAAGCTACTGATGGAATAAACTCTGCAACAACGACATTTACTGATGGGGTACATGTAGATTTTAAACAATATGCAAACCTAAATGATTTATGGATTGGATCGATATTACAATCGTCTAATTCAATATATAGTGAGGGGATGTCTGTACCTCAAAGAACGGTTTTTGTAGATATTGCATCTACAACAGGAGATGTTCATACTTTAACTTTTTCACATCAGGCAACAAAAGCTGGAAATCATGCTTATGATTGGCTTACTGCTTGGAATCAAGGAAATGTTCCACCATTGACCTATATTCCATGGGGGGAAAAAATTGGTCCCCATGTAACAGCATCAGAAATTGGAGTTCTTCATAATTCAACAGGTTCACATGAACTCTTTGTTGATGTTCCTGATGATCCATTTATTAGTCATCATGGTTCAACTCAGGTTAGAATTGATGGTTATGAATATGTTTGCGGGAATCGACAGATAAGGATATGTGGCAATCACCCAATTATTTCAGCATCTTTCACGAGTATATCTCATGATGTTGCAGATGGTGGAGACGCAGGTAATTCTTACATTGATTATGAACTTACATGGAATTCTTCGTCAGATAAAATATTAATAGAAATGGCGGGACATCTAGCAATGGGCGGAAATCCTTTGATTAATAATATGACTTGGGCACCAGGTGCAGGTGCTAGTAATATTAGTGGTGGTCCTTATCATCTCATGTTAGATGAGTTGGATGGACATGCACTTGGTAATCAGGATAATCAGATCAAAGGAGCTGATATCTTAATTCATCCTGCTCTTAATGTAACTAAAACTGCAAATACAACTTATTCAAAAGAAGGAGATTACATTGAATTCAATGTAACTGTGGAGAACACCGGTGATGTTGATTTGAATCTAGTGAATTTCACAGATACTTTAATAGGCAATATCTCAATGAATTTCAGTACAGTATTGGCTCCAGGTGCAAAGGAATGGTATGTGTATGATCATCAGATCCCCGTTGGTACTCCTGATCCATTAATCAACACTGCTGAAGCTAACTATAATGCTAGTGATACTTATTATTTATATGATAGTTCCACTGTAGAAGTTGATATTGTTTACCCTGGTTTGTTGGTAACAAAAACTTCGAATATGAGTTATTCTAAAGTTGGTGAT
>CAYLOF010000009.1:0-7239 GCA_964385215.1 uncultured Thermoplasmatales archaeon | reverse complement strand
TGAATCTTGTTTCGTTTGATGATACGTTGACGGGCGATATCTCAATGCATTTCAGTGCCGTGCTTGCATCTGGTGCAACTGAATCATATGTCTACGATTATCAGATACCCGTTGGTACTCCTGATCCTGTGGTGAATTATGTTGAGGCTCATTACTTTATTACTGATCTGCCGAATGACATCTGGGATAGTGATTCGGTTTCTGTGGATATTGTAGTCCCTGGTTTGTTGGTAACAAAAACTTCGAATATGAGTTATTCTAAAGTTGGTGATTGGGTAGAGTTCAATGTAACTGTGGAGAACACTGGTGATGTAGCGTTGAATCTTGTTTCGTTTGATGATACGTTGACGGGCGATATCTCAATGCATTTCAGCTCGGTTCTTATTCCTGGCGCTGTTGAATCATACTATTATGACTACTTGATACTTATTGATACTCCTGATCCTGTGATCAATACTGCTGAGGCTCATTACCTTATTACTGATCTTCCAAATGATATCTGGGATGAGGATGTTGCAGAAGTTGATATCGTATACCCAGATATCATTGTGACGAAAACTGCAGATCCAACTCAAGGTAGCCCAGGGACAATTGTGAACTTCACAATACTTGTTGAAAACACTGGTGAAACAATTCTTGATCCTGTAAGTGTTGCAGACACTATACCGGGTAGCATGAGCTATGTTGATGCATTTCCTAGTCCGGATGATGTTACTGGTAATGATATAACATGGTATAATGTTGGGCCGATATCCCCAGGAGACTCTACAACAATTTGTCTATTAGCACAAATTGATGATACTACAACAGTTTCTGAAGTTTGGGTTGACGATAGTTGGACATCTCAGAGTGATGTTAATCTGTTTGATAGTTCCTTGATTTGGCAATTTAATGCATTCAGGACAATACAGGATGGAGTAGATGCAGTATTTAACTGTGGAACTGTACACGTACGAGAAGGCATTTACATTGAACAAATTTTAATTGACAAGAATTTATCTCTTCTTGCTGAACCTGGAGTAACGATAAACGCTCCGATGGATCTAGAATATTATACATTAAATGGTCCTTCTGGTGGATCTTGGGCACCAGTAATCTTTGCTTATGGTGGAGCTTTAATAGGTAATGATGTCACTGGCAACGAGATTATTGGTGTAGTTGTTGATGGTTTTGAAATAGTTGATAGCTTTACACCTAACTCTACTGCTATATTATATCATAATGTAGAATGCGGATGGTTCTCAAGTGTGTTTGTTAATTATGTAACGGCAGTTGGTTTTCCACCATGTGGAGATAGTGTTACTGATAGTGATTCTGCAGAAGTAGAAGTTGAGAAATATATTGAAAGTGTTATATCAAATAATACAATAATTGACTTTGATATTGGAATAAAATTCGATGGATGTTCTAACTGTGCAAATATCATATATAACCACATAGAATGGGCATACCATACTATTGGAAAGATTGGAATTGTTATCACTGAATCTGGTGGATGTGAGCCAGAAAACATTGAGATACACTACAATTTTATTGGTGTAGAGTGCGGTGATAATATTGGTATTTGGAACCAAGTCAGTGAAATGGCTAATGCAACTTTAAATTGGTGGAGTATACCTGACGGTCCAAGTAGTCCTCCAAGTGGAGATAATTATGACCCTATCACCGGTAGAATCGCTGATGGATTTGGTGAGAAAGTTGTTGGCTTTGTACACTTTGATCCATGGGCAGGAATTGATGCCATAATGACAGTTAGTCAGACCAGTGCTATGGTAGGAGAAACGATCTTTTTCGACAGTGCAACTAGCTTCGCATGCCATATGGATGGAACATACTACGACTTCCATGAGGTTAAATGGAGCTTTGATGATGGATATTATAGTTTTGAGGATTCAACCACTCATAGCTATGATTCACCCGGTGTCTATCATGCGTATCTAAGGGTAAAAGCAATAGATATGTATCTATGGCCTAATTTCATGCTTGACTGGAGCAGAGTCACCATCACTATTTCAGCACCTGGAACACCACTTGAGGTTAATGCCGACGGGCAGGATTTAGGAGGCTACGAAGGCGCACCTAATGATATGATAAGGTTTTACAGTTATGCACTTGGTGGAACACCACCATATACCTACACATGGAACTTTGGCGACGGTACCAACCCGGTAGATGGACAAAACCCAACACATGTATATAATAATGACAACATTTACACTGTAACATTAACCGCAACCGATAACAACGGAGCAGTCACAACTGATACTGTACCAGCTACAGTTTCATCAGGGACACTCATAGCATATTATGGAGGGCCATATTCAGGTATGGTAGATGTTGATATGTACTTCTCAGGATATGCAACAGGTGGAACAGAGCCATATAATTATGAATGGAACTTTGGAGATGGAACAGCATCGCAAAACGGACAAACCGTTACGTATGCCTATTTGACCCCCGGTGTTTACAATGTTACTCTCACAGTTACTGGCAATGATGGAAACACAGATCATGCAACATCACAGGTAATGGTGTTTACTGAACGTCCGGAGGGATATATAGAAATCACATCACTTAACAATGGATGGAATTTCATATCATTACCATATGATCAAACAATTGATAAAACAAATCTTTACATTGATTACAATGGTTTCTATTATATTTGGGATCAGGCTACAACAAACGTTAATCCATTAGGTATACCTTTGATTTATCAAATAATATTCGGATGGGACAGAACAAGTCAGGGTTACACCTTTGATGACATGTTTGAACCTGGACAGGGATATTGGATCTACTCTAATACTGATTGTAAGATTTTGATTGAAGAAGGAAGTGTTCCTGGTGATGGCGTTATTTCAGATATTGAAATAGGATGGAATCTAGTGGGTGTACCATATAATGAAAACGTCAGCAAAACTGATATTCTTGTTGATGACACAGATTGGGACACCGCAGTAGGTAATGGATGGATTAGTGATTCCGTATTCGATTGGAGTCGTACAGGTCAGAGTTACAACTTCGCAGATACATTCATGCCAGGGTATTGTTATTGGATGTATGCATATCAGGCGTGTACGTTGAAGAGAGTTATTTAATTTCTCTTTTTCTTTTTTATCTTTACCAATACATTTAAAAGATAAAAATACATTTAGCAAATGGAGGAATTAATATTCCAAATAAAGTAATAATATTAGGAATAATTTCATTATTATTGTTTTCAATAATTACCTCAAATTCTATCGGAAACAATGAAATATTTGAGACAAATGAAAGACATATGTATCATCATGATGACTCAAAAGATTCTTTATTTTTCGATACTTTAATTCTTCAAGAAAAATCATCAGGACTTCAAATACCTGCTAAAGAGGGAGGCAATACAGAATATGAATTAGCAGATATGAATAATGATGGCTACCTTGACATAATATCTGTTGGAGACCATGATTCTCCTTATATAAACAGTGATCAACATGGAATAATGGTATGGTTTGGCGATGGTGGAAATTATTGGAATGTTAATCAAAGTGGATATTTTGGTTACGGCGGATGTGCTATCGGTGATTTAAATCTTGATGGTAATAACGATGTCGCTTGGGGCGTTCATCATAACTATGCTAGTGACGATTTTGGAGATACATTAATCGATGCAGCTTTAGGTGATGGAACTGGAAGGAATTGGACGCCATGGGGGGAAGGACTTGCATCCAACGGTGAGAGCTGGGGAATGTTTGCAACAGATCTTGCAGATTTCGATATCGATGGAGATTTAGATATTATTTCGCTATCTTTTGGATGTTGCAATGGAGTTCATATTTATGAAAATCATGGAAATGGAACTTGGTCTCAACCATGGGCATATACTGGAGGAAATGTACATATGGAAACAATTGAAACATGTGATTTTAATAATGATGGATATTCAGATTTCATTTGCAGTAATCAAGATGTAAATTCATTTTTTGGGAATGGGTGTTTTAATTTTACTAATGCAGATACAGGTCTTCCCATTGGATCAATCTATGGAATTGATGTAGGCGATATGAATAATGATGGATCAGATGATCTCGTTGCAGCTCTTTATGGGATGGGTGTCAGATGTTATATTTATAATGTTCAGAATAACCGTTGGGAATCAGAATCTTCAGGTTTACCTACTTATAATAATTTCTATCTAGTGCAATTCGGAGATTTAAACAATGATGGTAATCTTGATATAATTGCTTATACAGATCCTACAGGTATTATTTATCTTGGTGATGGTAACGGTAACTGGACCGAAGATATTTCATGGAATATGCAATCCCCAGGTTATTCTTCTGCAATGAGAGTTGATGGAGATGTAGATTTCGATGGACGTGAAGATATATTAATTCAGGCATCAGAGGGAAGTTGGCCAAATGATGTAAATACTTTGAAGTTATTTTCTCCTTGGCAAGAACCATCCCAACTTAATGCTCAAATAAAAATTCCTCATGGTGGTGAAGTTTTTAGAGTCGGCTCTGTAAGAAATATCCGCTGGCTTTCTGCGGTCCCTGTGTCACAAGGACAAGCAATGGTTGATATTAAATTATCTAGGAATGGAGAGTCAGGTCCATGGGCAACAATTGCCTCAAATGTTCCCAATAATGGATGCTATCAATGGATTGTAGCAGGTGCAGGATCTAATAATTGCAGAATAAAAATAATCCTTGACACAGGATCAGATAATAATTATACAATTTCAAAATCAGACTTTACAATGTTAAATGGAATTCAACAATATTCAATAATAAATCTAAAATCAAATTGGAATTTTATCTCTGTACCATTTAATAACTCAATAAACTTATCAAATATTACTGTAAATTATAATAATACAAAATATAACTGGTCAGAAGCAATTAATCTTAACATTATTAATAATTATCTCTTCAGTTGGAATCGATTAGGTCAAGTTTACACCTTCTCTGATACACTTGTACCAGGGTATGGATACTGGATGTATGCCTATGAGGATTGCGAACTATGGATAGAAAATATCACCCTCATCTACGACAATTATATCACTGATGTCGAGCAGAACTGGAACATCATCAGCGTTCCATATGACCAGAATGTAAGCAAAACTGACATACTGGTAAATGATATCCCATGGGATGATGCAGTAACGGCAGGTATCATCAATGATTATTTGTTTGGTTGGGATAGGGATTGGCAGGGTTATAACTTTGCTGACACCATTATGCCAGGGTATGCTTATTGGGTATATGCATATCAGCAGTGTACGTTGAAGAGAAATGAATCATGAGATTTATTCTCTTCATTTATTTGTATTTTAACCAAATATTTATATTAAGCAATTGCAATTATGATATCGAAGAAAACATTTAAAAATTATGTCTGGGATAAAAATGAAAAAGAACATATATGTAATATTTGCAGCGATGCTTTTGATCAGCAGTATTTTCGTAGGCAGTACATATGCATCATTTAAAAATCAGCAAGGTGTAGAAAGAACGCTTTTAAGTCATATCGGTACAATTAAAACCATCGATGCAAAAGAGGATCCTTTGCCACTTGATGCAAATAGATTGGACAATCAAACAGACATTCCAACGTGGCATGTTGGTGATACTTGGATTTATGACGCTGATATCTATTCCGATTCAGATAATGGTACTTTTGATTTGTCTTCCACGGATTTGACAATCACTGTTATTGATGTCACAACATTTATAGAAAATGACACTCTATATGATGTGTATGGCATAGACATATCTGGGACTGTGGATGGTACGTTCTCAAGTAGTATTGTCAGTGGGGATGTTGATGGAGTTATCGCAGGAGATGCATACATACGAAGATCAGATTTAGCAATAATCGTCTCAAATATTACCTCATTTGGTGTTATTGAAGTTCTAATCTTTGAATATGATTATGAAATGTCAAATGTTGGTCAATATAATCCACCATTGGAATATTTCGATTTTCCAATAAAAAGTGATGAAATGTGGAATATTTCATCAACAGCATCCACTCAAAGTAGTTTCTATGTTGAGGATTTTTATGATAATTCCTCTGAAAGCAATGAAACAATATCCGGAACTATGACATGTATTGGCGTTGAAAATGTTTCTGTTCCAGCAGGCAGTTTCGAAAGTTTTCATGTTTATACAGAGGACAATGGAACACTTGAACTGTGGTATGCCCCGATGATAGGTAATGCTGCAAAATCATTTATTAACCGAACAAATGAAAACGAAGCACATCTCATTTACATGAACCTTTCAGGGTACTCGTTATCATCACAACCATTGCAAGTGACTGAAGAGATAAACCCCTCTGTTTCACCATTTGGAGACAGTGTAACAATTTCTGGAGGTGCATCATATACAAGTTCCGGGATGCCGGTAACAAATGGAAATGTTTCGATATCACTTCCATACACTGGCGATCAATGGTATACAACAACAAATGCATCAGGTAATTTTTCATATTGCATCGATGTTCCAATAATTATTGATAATACCAATACTACATATGACATCGGGTCGGAAGGTATCATCGTTACAGTTTCAGACGGTTCAGTTGTTGGATCTAAAATAAGAACGTTAACCGTCGTGGACAGCTCTATAGAAATAACAAATCTACTTTTCTCTTGGAATTTTGTTTCGTTGCCGTTTAACCAATCAGCCAGTCTCGGCACTCTACTTGTAAAATATAATGGGTGCTATCTCAATTGGACACAGGTCACTACATATGAAAATCCGACTAACAATCCACTTATCAATCCGTACTTATTTGGCTGGAGCCGTTCTACTCAATCATATATATTTGCAGATATGCTTGAACCAGGATATGGTTACTGGGTGTATACATATGATGGCTGTGAACTTCGGGCAAAAAACATTAGTTCCGCTCCAGATAATTATATCACAGAACTTGAAGAGAACTGGAATATTGTAGGTGTGCCATATGATCAACCGGTAAACAAAACCGACATCCTAGTAAACGATATTTCTTGGTCTGATGCAGTAACGGCTGGTATCATCAATGATTATGTGTTTGGTTGGGATAGATCAGGTCAGAGTTACACCTTTTCTGATACGTTCATACCGGGATACAGTTATTGGAGTTATGCATATCAACCGTGTACATTGAAGAGAGTGATATAAACTCTCTCTCCTTTATTTAATTAACTGGAGTTTTGCGTTTTAGCATGAACAACTATTAATCAATGGCAATCCATTC
>CAYLOF010000008.1:1441-18869 GCA_964385215.1 uncultured Thermoplasmatales archaeon | reverse complement strand
TCAATTAAACTTGATATTGATCTGGAACAGTTCAGTTTGATGTTGAAAGGCGGAGGTTGGAAAGATTATAAGTTAACCATGGAGAATGTTGATGATACGACCGCGCGTTTACAGTTTGTTAGAACAAAAATTTATCTTGAAGATGAAGATGAGTTTGTAGATGTTGTACAAACACAGTTTACCTTGGAGACAATGTGTGATACTACTGAGGATTTCGAAGTTTCATTGGAAATCAGATTCCCCTTTTCTTTATTGAAATCAAAGGCAAAATCGTATACTTCTTTTTCAGGTAATTTTGATAACACAAAAAACAATAAAATTATCAACATTTTAGGGCGGATAACTGACAGTACTAAGAGTGGATTTTTTGGAACTTTCTATGAAACACTCATCAATTTTTTTCAAAGAACTTTTAATACCTATGCAAACCCATTGCCTGCTAACTCAGAATCATATTTTTGCGCAAGAATCGGTTATGCTTCTCCTGAAAATGATGAGGGACCAAACAGGGTAGAAACACGGTTTTTCTTTGGGAGAAACAAGATAAAGGATCCAAGGGTTTATCGCATGAACATAAAACCTTATGACCTTGGACGAGAATACAAGCTATCCTATTTCAATAGTTATTTAACAGTTTCAGAGTCAGGAAGTGAAGCATCTTATAGGCTTTTCTCGTTTGATTTTGAACCTGCGGCAGAACTTCAGATAACGTCTGTTCCTCGCGAAGCTAAAATTAGTTATAATTTTGGTAGTAGTACAGGTGTTTCAACAAAGATTTCATTTAAAGCTGAAGGGGGAGCTCTATCTGATATTATTCAGAGTTTCACAATTGATCCACTGCCTGAACATATGTCATTTGATCTTACTGTGCTGGGCGAAAGATCCTTCAAATATGAAAGTGACCAAATCTATTCTGTAACATATATGATGGATTCTGTTGAGGAGGGTAACCTTGTCAAACTTGAGTTAGAGAACCTGCCAAAAATAATTACTGCCAGATGGGGGCTTAAACTCTATCTTTCATCACTTAGCGGCTCAGGTTTTGCAGATCTTGATATGAGTAGCAATATTGACAGAATGGCATTATCTCTTTATGATAGTGATACACCATTTATTGAAATAAATAATTTCCCACAAAAATTACGGGTTGATGGATTTATCGATGTACCAAACTTGCAAGGTTCGATTACTGCTTCTAAATCTTCGGGCGTAACTACAACAATAAATGTACCTCTAAGGTTTGATAAATGGGAGATAACAGGAGAAATCTACATTCACAATGGATATGGCTATGTATCATTTAACCTTCCTGATGCCAGCAGTGATCATGTATCAGTTGGTTTTGATACAAATAATAATGCTTTGCTTGGGTTTGGGATCACAGTTTATGATACAGAACAAGATCAACAAGTTCTATATGTTGGTGTTGATGCAGTAGCTACAGATGATTTATATATATCTTTCGATTATATTTCATCTGAAATTGAAAACCTCAAATGGTCTGGTAAAATAACTGAGCTAATTGACTTAGTTTTATCTGTTGATTTTCAAGGGATAGGACTTGATCTTTCTGGTTCGTGGACTATTGGGGATTATGGTTTATTTGAAGTCGAAGTTAATCAAGAGCTTGTAATTGAATTAGATCGAATTGATCTTGGAAATTTTGAAATGGATGGAATTATTGGTATGTATCCTGGTACAACAGTTAGTGTTGAATGGCAACGCGGAGATGTGGGTTATTTCAAAATTGAAACAGATGGCGTCGGTTTTAACCCTGAAGTTGAGGTAACATTTTATGATAAAAACTCAAATGAGATTTTTATTTATGGAAATGTTGTTTTGAATCCCAGCTGTATTTTAAAATTTGACTGGGAATGGGGCAAGATGGGGCATTTCACGGTTTTTACTAATGATTTAGTTGAAAATATTAATTTTGAAGTTGGATATGGATATGATCAAAGTTATGATGAATATGAATATGGTTTTAGGATAAATGGTACGGACATAAGCATTATTCGAACAATTCAGTGGGATACAGAAAATGGGGCTATACCGCGTATTTGGGTTCTTGGGGATGATCCTATTCCTGGTAGTTGGGATGTATGGTTGTTGTGGCAATATGAATGGTATGAGGTGAAATAAATATGAAAAAAGATAGAAATATATTAAAAACTACTGCTATATTGATTTTAGTTGTTTTAGTGGTATCTTCGGCAGTACAGGCTATGGTTTTGACTAGCAATAGTAGAACAGAAACTTGTTCAACAAACGAGGAACCCGTCGTTACGTTAGGTGCAGGGTCCTTCTTATGGGAGGATGACTTTTTAGATGAAAGTAGAATTGATGTCGGAAAATCTTACAATTATATCGTGGACAAAAGCGAAGGAAAAGTAATTATGAAAGACACTTATGCTGCATGGTATAATCCAGCATGGACACGGATGAAAGAAATCGATATCAGCAACCATGGAAGTACGACGTTCAATGAGTATGTTTTGGATATGGTTGTCTATTATGATTCAGATATGCAACCAGATTTACAGGACCTTCGTTTTACCGACGATGAAGGAAACGATCTTTATTACTGGATAGGCGAGGTGATAGATGGTGAATCTGCAAATGTATTGGTAAGAGTGCCAGAGGTACCTCCTGGACATTCTTTTATCTACATGTTTTATGGAGACCCAACTGCAGAAGATGAAAGTAATTTTGATATGATTTTTTCATGGGATGATCGGACAGATCCAGATATTATGATTTCATACAAAAATTATCTTGAGGGAGCATGGGATTCTGATGTGGAATATGGCAATGGTAGATTTCTTGCTGCATGGGAGGAAAGATTGGGGCCAGAGGATCTGCCTCTTGAAATGGAAAGAACTATCTCGTGTTGCATTCATGCAAGGACGTACAATTCTGATGGAGGCGACCCGAATCCCAGTGGAGATGCAGATATTGAGATTTCTCCAGGTGATGACTATTCATATCATGCCGAAAATCCGTCCATTGCGTACGGTAATGGGAAATTTTTCGTTGTATGGGGGGAAAACCCTGCTGATGAGATTATAAATCGATACGAGGCAGACATAAATGCCGCTCTCGTTACCTCGGAGGGTCAAGTTACTAAGAGGTTTACCATCTGTGATGCGCCAAGTTTGCAGTGTGATTCCTGTGTTGCGTATGATAGCTACAGTCAAAGATTTTTTATTGTTTGGGAGGATGCCCGTGATAGTACCAATAACTATGATGTTTATGGGAGGATATATGATGAGAATGGTAACCCTGTAGGATCTGATTTTCAGGTTGCTGCTGGTGCGAACTGTCAGGATGAACCATGGATTTGTTCAGATAGCCAAGGGAATTTCATGGTTGTTTATGAAGATGGATATAACCCCGAAACTGGTCCATTCAGCCTCTTTTCACAACGGTATGACTCAGATGGTAATAAGGTGGGATCGACCATACCTATTGCTGATGGTACTGATAGCAAGGACAATATTTTCCCTTCTGTTTCGTTCTGTCCACAAACTGAGAGGTATTTCGTAGCATGGAATGATGCAGATCTAAGTAGTGGTATGTGGCGTGGTAACGTATGGGGCAAGATATTAGATAAATATGGCAATGTTGTATTTGACAATTTTATTGTACAGGCGGGTTACCAGTACGTAAAATCGGATGTAGTACCATATTTAGAAACGCTGTTCTTTATTTCGTATGATGGTAGTAGCGATCTCTGGGGAACACTGGTATCTTCCGATGGAAAAGTACAAACTGATGAGCATATGCTTTCAGATGGGTCCTCGCAGAGTGTAGATTGGAACAATCTTGCTGTCGGTGACGGGAGAATCTTTGCAACATGGGAAGATGAACGTGATCAGGCAAGCGAGTATGCAGATGCTTTTGGCAGCGTATGGCAAGTCTATCGGTCTACGGATTCTCCAGATGTTAGCTATAATTTTGGTAACGAAAAGGAGATTGTTACTCAGGCAGTTGTTGTTTCAACGGTAATTCCAACAGACAGTGGCTTTTTAGAATGGGAAGAATTTGATGCGATATATTCAACGCCAGTAGGAAGCATACAATTCGATATCTTAAATGAACAGGGAACGCAGGTGCTTTTAGGAAGCATTAATCCGGGGAAGGATATTTCAAGTCTGCCTGATGATCCTATTAGATTGCGGGCAACGTTTACGAGAGTAATTCCAATTGATACACCATTCCTAGATAAATGGAGTGTGAGTTGGTTAGGATCTGATCATGATCCACCATGGACGGAATATGAGATGAATCCTGCATCTCCAGATGGTGATGGCGGTTGGTATACTGTATCAGTAGAGTTTACTCTGTATGCACATGATGATGTGTCTCCATCAGAAGACATCATAACGTATTACGAAATAAACGGCGGGCAGCAGAAGATATATGATTCTAACAACAAACCTAAAATATCTACGGATGGGTTTGATAATACGATTGAGTTTTGGTCTGTTGATGCCGCTGAAAATGAGGAAACTCCTCATAACCTGATTCAAGATATAAAAATAGACAGAACTAAACCAACTGTAACTATTGAAAAGCCAGAATGGGGAAATATTCTACCAGGTAACAACGAAGTTAAGGCGACGGTTTATGAATCAAGTTCGGGTGTACAAAAAGTTGAAATTTGGTTCAATGGAGGTAAAGTTGCAGAGTTTCCAGAACAGTATTCTTATTCATGGAGTTTCACTGCAGAGAAATGGCAACAATATGATCTAGAAGTAAAAGCTTATGATAACGCAGGAAATGTGGGGAATGCCTATGTGTCTGTACGTTGTCCTAAATTTAAATCATTTAATCTTTTACAGATGGATTTCCTCGAAAAATTGCTGGAACGATTTCCACTACTCACACGACTATTTTAATTCCATTGCTCCTAATTTGATGTAGGTGGTGGGTTACTCCGCCGTAGAGAGATTTCTTGATGGAATCCTAAATTACGAGTAGGTTCCCCCAGAATTTTTTCTCATGGCCCACACGTCGTCTGAGAGCGAGTTGTATATGTTCCTCTTTGATACATTGTCATCCTCCATTTTGAACGAGGATGCTCTTTTGCCCTTTTTAATTCCATTTTTTGCGTATTTTAAAATGGTGCTTTTTCTAAGTTCCCAATAATGTGTCAGCCATTCTCTGCCGTCATATAATTTTTCCTCATTTCGTCCAGTTGTAAGTAAATCCTCTGCCTCCAGCATATAGAGTACTTGTCTATCTTCTGGTTTCAGGATGTTATCGATAATGCGGTTATCATATCCAAATAGATCCATAATAAACCCAGCAATTCGCTTGGCATTTTCTTTTTTTATGCCTGTTTTATTTGCTATTGCTTTTGACATGGTACTGAGTGTTATAATATTTACAAAAATATCTTTTTTTCTCCCTCTCTTCATTTTTATTCTTAACATATTATATAATTTGTACATTCCTGATATATATGCTTTTCTATTGTTTTTATCAATTTTTTAGATTAAAATAAGAATGGACACATATAAGTAAAATATGTGTGCGGGAAGTAAAATAGGAACTCAAATGTTTCATGCGCTTTGAACAAATGGGCAATGGCTGTTAATTTGATTGTAGTTTACTGATGTTTCTTTTTGGACAATATGGTGCCTATTGCAATGATTATCAGGGTGATTTCAAAACCAGGAATACTGTCATTTTCCTCGTCATTATTGTCCTTGTCGTTTTGGTTCATTGATTGAGTTGCAATGTTGGCATATGTTGAGATTGTGGATGTTTTTCCTTGATCGTCACTTATGGTAAGTTCCACGGTATAATTGCCACTTAGATTGTATGAGTGATTAACGGTCACCCCATTTCCGTTTGTTCCATCACCGAAATCCCATGCATATGAAACAATGTTATCTCCATCTGGATCTAAACTTTTAGAAGCATCAAATGATATTGATGTGTGTGCATGGGCTACGTAAGGCCCATCTGCATCTGCAGTTGGCGGTTCATTTTCTGATGTTGGACTGGGATTGATAACGAGACTTGACGAATCTTCACTCGACCATTCTCCTTGATTGTCTTTTACTTTGAAATATATGGTGTGTGTTCCAACTGATAAGTCAGATTTTGTAAAAGTTGACTCACTACTTAAAATGCCATCTTTACTGGAGCGCCATTTATATTCTACAACAATGCCATCAGAGTCTGTTCCAAGACCGTGGAAATACACCGATTCTTCATAATCTGCATTGTTTGGATTTATTGTAACAATTTCTGCTACTGGCTTTTTGTTCTGACTGTCTTGAGGATTTATTATAAGAGTTTCCTGAGCATAATCTGACCACTGATCATCGTCGTCTTTTACTCTGAATTTGATAGTATGAGTCCCAACAGATAGACTTGACGAGGAGAAGTCTTCGGAGCTACTCAAAACACCATCTTTACTTGAACTCCATTCCCATTCAATTATTGTATCATCATCCATTCCGTGGCCATTAAAATTTACGGTTTGGCCTTGTGTTGCTGGGTTTGGACTAATTAAGTCTATGTATGCAGATGGTTTTTGATTTCCACTTGCACAAGGGCAAAGAGGATATAAATCCTGGTTACCTCCGCCACCAGGTATGTCGTATGGCGTATCTCCAATATCATCTTCCGGATTTTCATCAACGCCTGTATAATCATCCCAGTAATTTCCTTCAGTTCCATCATCCCAGGTGTTTGTAGATGGATCATTGGCATTATTATCGTAATTATCCACAAAATCGTTATGATGGATTACATTATTGGAAGAACCTGAGAAGCTGATTCCGTACCTGTGATTTACCTTTATTACATTCTGATATATTGTATTTGAATTTGAACTCAAGGAAAAATACATTCCGCTATTTACATTATTTTGTATTGTGTTATACCTTATTGTATTACTAACAGACTGTGAAAGAGAGATGCCTCGAGCATCATTGTTTTCAATGGTATTTCTTTCGATAGTATTTCCACTTGACCCTACAATGTATATTCCATTTTCACCATCCTTAATGATATTTTTAGTAATACTACAATGTATCACATGGTCTAAAAAAACACAGTGCTTGTTATCTGATCCATCGATATTTTGAATTGTAAATTTGGATATGGATATATTGTTTGCTGTAACTTCTATTGTACGTTTACTACCACTATCGCTCTTAAGTATCGTTGAAGTGTTGGCCTCGCCTATTAAAGTTATAGTCTTGTTGATGATTATGTTTTCATTGTATGTCCCACCGTGAACATAAATCGTGTCACTTTCATTGGCGATATTGATTGCATCTTGAATATGTTGGTATGGGTATGCTAGCGTTCCATTCCAGGGACCTTCTGTGTTGTCATCATCAACATATATTGTGCTCCCAGAAGCAGTACATATTTCAACAGGTAAAAAAACAGTAAAAACACTAACGAAAATTAGTCCTACAATTAGCATTGCAACAGTATTTCTCATCTTCACCATCTGTCTCCTACTAATAATTTGGTTATATTGTTATTTATATTTATCGTGTAAAAATGCCAAAATGAGCAATGAAATGTGTTGAACATCGAGATTTTGTCTAGATGGTTACGCAATGATTCATATAAATCCAATGAAACCAAGAAAGCGCCCCGGCCGGAATTTGAATCCGAGTCCCTAGCTCGACAGGCTAGGATGATAGGCCACTACACTACCAGGGCAAATGCTCTGTTTTGCAAAGGAGTAAATAACTCCCTTTCTTTAATCTTTTCCTTATTTGCCCGGTTTTCTTAACTCAAAAAGCCATATTTTCCAAATTAATGTGGACCTATCTAGAAAAAATGAAAGATCCAACTGCTTATTTTTTTTACTAGGTATTTTTCTGTTTTCTACGAAGGTTCGCGTATCGTACTAAATCCTTCTATGTTGTATTCATCTATATCATCTTCGTATTCTTCATATGTATCTAGTTCGCTGCCGTACATGATCATGGTTTCATTAAATAAATCCATTAGATCGGATACATTGCCTAAAGCTGCGGATCCGTTTATAACCGTTATGTTTTCTGTTAGATATTTAAGATATCTACTGGCATTATACCTTAACATAGTTAATTTGCCGCCAGATTCGGTTAAATTAACATAAAGATCGAGCAATTCTAGATAGCTACTGTACTCGGTGTATTTTTTTGTATTATTGAAAAAGTTTGAAGCGCTTTTGAAATTTAAGTGAGAATTAAAGTACATTGGCATTGCTTTGGTACAGTTATCGATGGTTCTATTTTTATGCAATTCCATTGTCAATATGTTTTTTTCGGACAATGCACTGCTATAAAATAGACTTGCTAGATCAAAATGATAGTTACCAAATGCTCTATCTTCTCTTGCAGAATCAAGCAATACTGACGATTCAAGAAAATTACTGGTAAAGTTGATATTTTTTTCTTCGATGGTCCCAATCTCGGCAACATGCTCAGCTGTTAACGATTCGATTGTTGATTGATTTACAATATCTGCCATAAAATAGGTTATTAGCACAATGCCGATCATTACTGCAAACAGCATAATGAACATGTTTTTGTCAAATACCTTTACCATGCTTTTTCACCACCATCTCTTTAATTTCTAATCATTTATAAGTCCTAGCCTATGGTCGTCCCAAAAGAACATAGGGCATACAACGGGTTCTTTTGTATTGCTCCATTCAATATATGCTAACTCAGTAAAGGGTGCCTCTAGTGTTAAGTCGCTTTTAAAATCAACCAAGCCCATATCTTTTCTGTATAAAGAATAATTGATGTAATTAGCTCCATTTTTCTCAATGTTTATTTTATACCAATTATTATATAAATATCCACTTGTAGGAGTGTTCAGGCGAACCCAGCTACTTGATGGACTGCGGAAAGAGAGCTCTAGACCATGGTTTACCGGAGACGAAGAATCTTCCATCTGTGTGTACTCAAGTTTCATTCTTGCAATGTTATTGCCATTGCTGTTTTTGAAATTAAGGTATAGATCTGATTCCTCACTAGCATTTCCACATTTGAACCATATCTCCCACCATTTTATTTCGCTTTCAAGGGCAGACAGGTTGTAATACCAGTACTGTGAACTGCCCGATGATCTAAGTTTTGTTTTAAATGAGTTCGATGTTAAATAATGATAACCCGATGAAACCTCAAAATTACTTTCTCCAGACTTCTCGCTCGTTTCAAACCATTTGCGTCCCATGTATGACTGGGTTGCCCTTCCGTATGCAGCATCGTCTGAGAACCTCTCTTCTACCATTAAGGGTGGTTCAAAAGCAACGACATACAGATTTGTCGGATCATCATCGTCTGTATCTCCATCCCCATCCTGGTCCATACCATCATCGATATGGGGATTGTCTGTTAACTCTGCTGCATCATTTATTAAATCTTCGTCACTATCCCAGTACACTGTTCCCTGATTTGATATGAGTGAACCGTTACTAAGTGATGAATCTACGGTTACCTTAAACGTTAACGAAACGCTACTCTCTGCGTCTACTGCTCCGTTCCATGTTATTTTGTTTTCTGCCACGTTGTAGTTTACCGTTCCAGATGTTGCTGTAGCCGTTCCTTCAGCATATGTTGCATTCTGTGGTATAACATCCTCGAATTCGTTACCTCCATTGTTATGTTGGTCGGCCGTTCCTGTGTTGCTGATAGTTACCGTATACTTTATGGTGTCATTACATTCCACATCACCGCCATTTAAATCCTGAGCGGTTTTTCTGGCGATTATCTCTGTTTTTGCATATCCGGAAAATACTAAATTATCAATAAAAGCAGCACTATCCATGATATTATCTCCAGTATCATGTACATCAATTGTAACTGTTATTTGCTCATGTGGTGCAACTGGATGGGTTTCTCCTCCAATAGGAATAAGATCAGAAGCACCAGCATCAATACCGGGGTTTCTATATGTTGTATCAACCCAATCAACACTCTCTGGATTTCCACTTCTTGCAAACACATCAAAACCAGTTCCTGGAATTCCATCAGATTCAAGAACAAAATATCCGCTGTTTATGTCAATAATATACTCTGATGATCCCATTAAAGGTGAATCAACAGTAATTGTTAATTTATCATTATATTCTGTACCAACCCACTCAGGGTACTCGGTGCTGAAAAACTGTACATCGTAATAAAGATAATGCATAAATTCTGGAACTTGAAGATCCATTGTAAGTGTTGCTTGATCTCTTGGGTACCCATATTTTCCACCTTCAAACCATGATCCTCTTTCATCTCCCGGGTTTTCTTGATTTGTAGTAACAGGTACAGCTCCAGCAATACCAGAACTGATAAGAGCAAATGTTGAACCATGCGTTGGGGACATTATTCCAAGAGACGATAAAACAGTTGCCTGTCTATGACCTGAAGGATCGGTATCTGTATATGATGAGCTAACAAGCCATGATTCGTTAGCAAGAATGGCAAGTGCAAGATCCTCCCCATCATATGATCCTGCATTCACTCTCTCAGATGGGATTACCACAAAAACAGTAGATACTAATAGACCAACAGTAACAACTGCTCCAATATTTTTTTTACTCATTGCTTTTCTCATTTTCTAATCAATCTCCTCCATAATTAATAATCTCTAAAACATTAGATTCAATGGATTCACTATCTGTTATCCCATCATTTGGAGTTACTTCACATTTCCAACTTTCACCAACATTTGTTTCCTCTGAGACTATTACACTTATGCCAGTATCTCCATTTTTTTTACATAGATATTCCTGATAAATTTGTTCTGCTGAGAGAACATAGTCATATACTTCAAACTCATCAATCATACCTAGCCAATTCTTACTGTCATCCGTTCGTTGACCGATGTGTAACGCTTCATGAGATCCATGACCATAATTTCTGTTGCCTGTCTCTGTACATATAGTTCCATTAACATATATCGCTAGTGATTTCTCGCTTGCATCCCAAACCCCAGATATATGGTACCATATGTTACTTGATAATGTTTCTGTTTTAACTGCTCTTTTTAAACCATTTTCACAGACTCCAAAATGAATTTCAGATCCCTCCTGGAAAAATTGAACAAAATCACCGGTATTTTTATACGCCTCCATTGCTCTTTTCCAACCGCCTCCAATATTCTTGCTTTTTAACCACATGGATATTGTAAAATCATTGTTTGATATGTCATTAAAAACACTTGGTAAACTTAACTCGATACAGTCATCACTCCCGTCAAAAGAATATGCACCACCAACAATACCATTGCTTTCCCATGTCGGGCCAGCTACAGTTCCATTATATCCGTTACCTGAGTAATCCTTCACCGTGATTGAATCATTGGTATCAAACGGCATTAAAATAGTTGTTATCGGATTTCCACCGACCATCCAGTTATATATGTAAGTCGTGGCATTAACTGTTGAATTAATTGGTTCGCCATTTTCCGTTTTATTAAAACAGATAAGATCTTCATCTGGTGTATTGGTCAAAAGGCTTGAGATTAAATAAGGATTTCCAGAGGAATTGTATGTTGACGACCCTGCACTTGCTTTTCCACTGAGAATTCCATCGAACACTGCTTCTTCACTCCCATCATCTTTGGTAATGTAAATGATGACACGGACTTTGTCAGTTTCGTTGGATAGAGTTGGAATATCGCTATATTCATTGCCTATTGTCCATTTATTTTTATATGTTGTTGAATCAATCAATGTACCGTTAACATATTTTACATCCACTCTATATGTGTCTAGAGGTTCTCCACCCATGTGTTTTATTACTGCATTTCCGGTACTATCCACATAGCCCACTAGTTGTACATTTGCCTCTGCAGATGGGAGAGGAAGAGGAAATACATACATGTAAATTGCTGAGAAAGTGATTAAAGCAATCATTATTAGAATTAGACCACCAACTAATTCTGATACTGCATAGTTGCTATTAGTGAAGTTCTGTTTCTGCATCTTCCTACCAACAGATGAACTTCTTCATTTTCTAGTATTTATATTCTTTGCGCAATTTTTACATAATGGTCAAATGTGTTTTTTGCAAAAATGTTTTAGAACATAAATTTGAAAACAAAAAATGAAATCAGAACGAGGATAAAACCAAACCTAACACCCGATGAGAGCCTACCGTCCATCATGAATCCACCGAGTAGTCCTCCACCTAGACTTTGAACCAAGATAAACGAGAAAAATGTGTATTTCAGGAGAGTGTGATCTATGGCAGCAATCCTCATATTACCTATTGATTGTCCTGCCATTTGATCTTGAAGATCAAAAATTGCTTGAAAGATTGTTTTATCAATTATCAGTATCACTGCAAGAAACACAAAAAAACTAATAAATATTACAATGCTGTACATTGACATTTCTACATTTCTTTGCTCTTCCACTAGTTTTGCCTGGTCAATTTCCTTTGCAGCAGCATTAAAAACTGAGGAAGTGTTACCTCCAATTTCTAGTGCTTTATTTACTGTTATTGCCATTCGTTTTACGATGTCTGTGTTGATTCTTTTTGCAAGGTCATCGAGTGCCTCGTTGACTGGTATCCCCCACGAAAGCTGAGCAGACATTCTTTGTAATTCTGGTGTTAGTCGCCCATGATCTCCTCTCGCAGCAGAGTTTATGGCGTCAAAAACGGTCATCCCTGATGCTGCTGAACTACTTATTTCACGTAGAAAATCAGGTAGTTGATCCTCTACGTCTTTTCTCTTTTTTGCCATCAAGTGATTGTAAAAACCGATTGGCCCGATAGCTGACAGGATACCAAACACCATAAAGTCGACCCATGAGACAATATCTTCAGGAAATCCGGTAACCCCAATGAGGGTTAAGAAACCAAGTAAGAATAAAACAATTGAGGAGCATGACGATAGGACTGTCAAAATTAAAATTGTTGTGTCCTTTCCATACATTCGTTTCACATCGTACTTCTTAGATATGAATGGATTTTTCATATGGATTCTCCCATTCCAGATTTCATCATCACATAAAACCCAAAGTAGGCCATTGGCAATATCAAGAAGGCCAAGATGAACATGAATTCAAATGATATACCTCCGCTTGTCATGCCCATTATCGATAGGATAATTACCAAGAAAAGAGGAAATGCTATTACAGTTACAACAAAAGATTCCGCCATGACTGCCAGTGATTCTAGGTTTCTCTTTCTCTCCATTAAATCATTTGTCATGTATTTTTCAACGCATCTGTTAAAATACGGCCCTAGCTCACTTCCCGACTGTATGACGCCAAGCATTCCTTGAATAAAATCCTTAAGTTTACCAGATGGCGAAATGTGAATTGCGTGTTTCAGTGCAGTAATTGTATCAATTCCCATCATGTTAATCTCAGTTGTGATTTTTTTCGCTTCTTTTTGTATTTCTCCATATAACTTTACTGTTGAAAGGGCTTCAAATATCTCTGCTGGCGATATACCTGCGACAGACATGGTGTTGATAAAGTTTGTAGCATATGGTAAATATTTGTCAATATCCTTCCCCCGGCTTTTTGCTTTTGATGTTGGCAAACTCAGATAATATATTCCAATACCTACAGGAATAACGGATGAAATTATAAGAACAAGAAGTGCCGTTATTTCATGTGGAATTATTAGATATAATGCTAATGTAGAAACAAAAGATGTAATGAAACCTATTATAATGTTCATTAAAACCATTGAATAGTATTCCTTGTAGACTATACTGATATCTGCTTTTTCCAGCAATCGGTTCTTTTTTGTTTCACTTATGTTCAACTTTTCAAATGTTTTTGAGAAGAGACGTCTGCAAAATCTACTGTATTTTGAAGATTTCAATTTTTCATCTCCTTGCGAGCCATCTCTAATAACGCCTTTGGATGTTTTCGATATTCAGATACAAGTCTTCCAACTTCTTTATATTCTCTGATGTTTGTCTCTATCATCCATTTAAGGATTGTTTTCCTGTTTTCTAGTTCATCTTTAAGCTGTTTTTCATCCCAATCGTTCTGCAATCTGATATTATTCACTATTTTACTGGAACCATAACTTCCTTCAAATCTGTCATCCGTCTTGGAAACCCACTTAAATGGTTCCATAAAAATAAGCTGGTTTGTATCTGGATCCAATTTGATTATTTCAGTTACACTTGTCATTCGTCTTACCGCTTTCCCACCGATGTCAATTGCGTTCTGAAACACGATGACATCAAGGGATGTTAAAAGTGCTCTTGGTAGAGAAATAGGCGGATTTTCTAATCTTTGTATAAGGGTATGTATGGTACTTGCATGCACCGTTGAATACGAAGTATGCCCTGTTGCCATGGCTTGAAATAGACTGTAGGCTTCTTTTCCTCTAACCTCCCCTACAATAATGACCTTTGGTCTCTGTCGCAAAGCTGCTCTAATTAGATCAAACATATCAATGTCTTTACCTGTTTTGTTTTGCTCAGATGAAGAAAAGCCTTGCCTAGTGGTGTCTGCTATCCAGTTTTTATGTGGGAGGCTGATTTCACGAGTGTCCTCAATTGTAATAATTTTATATGCTGCAGGTATAAACAGCGATAAGGCATTAAGTGCAGTGGTTTTTCCACTAGCTGTTCCGCCACAGAACAGTATTGATGCTCCATGTTCGATAGTCATCCAGAAATATGCAGCCATATCTATAGAAAGCGATTCAAACTCTATCAAATCAATGGGAGTAAGGGGATTTTCTCTGAATCTACGAATGGTAAACGTTGAACCTCTAGTAACTGTCTTTGCAAGAGTAGTTTGAAGCCTTGAACCGTCTGGGAGTTTACCATCAACGATGGGTGAATAAATAGATATTTGCTTACCGCATATCTGTGAAAGCCGTACGACAAAAGAATCCAATTCTTCCGAATCTTCAAAACATATGTTTGTGGAAATCTCCTCATATTTTTTGTGATAGAGAAAGACTGAAATGTATGGGCCGTCACATGATATGTCTTCAATTCCCTCATCTTTCATCAAAATATCGATTTTATCATATCCTAAGAATTCCCTGAACAGATGATAAAAAATATTGTCCTTTGATTTCTTTGCGGCTAGCTCCATTTCCCTTTTTTCTTCTTCAAGTTCCTCTTTTGTTTTTCTCCTTTTAGATTCTCTCTTAATCTTTATAAATGACAAAAACGTTTTCTTTGATGGTTTATTTTTATCGACTTTTGAATCTAATGTTTCTTTATTTGTTTTGGATTTTATATGTAGAAGCTCTTTAATTGATTTTTTTGGTGTTTCCTCCTTTTCTTCCATATGAAATTTGATATCATTATCAACGATTATTTGTTCCAGCGTTTCTTCAAGATATTTTTCCTTTTCATCTTCATCTATGCTTGAGATGTTTACATCGGCAAGCATTTTGAACAAATGGGTAAGTTCTCTTTTTGTTTCCTTTTCGTGCTCGTTTAGAGCAGGCTCTGAGACTTCATATACATATTCAGCTATTTCAGGATAAAAAACAATTTTTCTACTACCTAATCCTTTCCAGCCAAAGCCTTTTCTCTCCTCTAAAATCTCTTTTCTTTTATTTGCATAATCTTTAGGACGTGGATGAGTTACATCTGGTTTTTGATTTTCTACTCTCTTTATGATGTTATCTTTTTTGTAGCTCCTATCCTCAGAAATTTGTTGTACATTCTGTTTTGCTTTTTCCAAAAGACCTGTTGGTTCAATATGTTCTTCTACGATTTCCTCGCTTATTATCGAATCTGTTAGATGTTTTGGTTTATCTAACGTCTGTTTTTTTTGCTGTGCTTTTTCTAGAAGTCCCATTAACATCACTTGATTTTATATTTTCCAATTATCTTTTCATACAATTCAAAATCTTTTGATTTAACAAATTCGTCTATAATTTCTTCGGGCAATTTACCTAGAAGATCATCAGTTATTGTTAGAACTTTTTTGATTTCATCATCTAGTAATGGATTTCCCCTTTCCACTTTCTTCTTTCCGATTATAAAACGATGCATGCCATGTATCGAACTTTTGTTTTTACGGTCCTGTTTCTTTTCAGATCTTAGAATTTTGTTATTTGGAGCATGATGTGAATTAGAATTCCAAGTTTTTCTCTCATTAGGTGCTCTTTCTTGTATGTCCCTTTTCGGTTTCAGTTTTCTCCTTTTTTTTACATCTTCAAATCTCTTTTTAAAATCCTTATTCCCATCTGCTTCTAGTTTTTCCGCCTTTTTAAATTTAATTTTTTCTTTCCACTTGCTCTTCATTGGTTTTCTCTCTGTTGACTCAGCGTTTGTTGCCTCTTTTCCGTTTTCTTTATTTGTTTTTGTAAATGGTGGTTGGTTATCTATCCCCCTTTTTGTGATGTCAGTTAACTCTTTAGGCGATGATATTTCCTCCGGTTTAATTTTCTCGTTTTCCAGTCTTTTAACTTCATCTTTGCTTCTAATTTTTATGTGTGGGAACTTCATAGCCAAATCATAAGTCATTTTGTTGCGATTACCAAATATTTGTTTGAGAACCCCCTTCTTTTTGGCAGGTTTTTTTTCAATTAATTCACTTGGTTTTTCTGTTTCGAACAATTCCTCTTTTGAATTCAAAGGTTCAAATGTGTTAAAGGCATTTTCCGTTTTTACTTCTGTTTCAGAACGAGGTATTTCTGGATTTTTCTTGAAATGTTCTCTTGTTTCTACTATTTTTTCCGGAGGATCTTTCAGTTCTTTTTTTGTGGTAGCGTCAATGTCCTTAGGTGCTGTTTCTTTTTCATGCTCGGTAATTAAAGCATCTATATCCTTTTCTGCCTCCTGTTGAAATTTATCTGAATTCTCCTCTACTTTGCTGTTGGGGTGGTATTTATGATTGTTCTCTCCCTTTTTTTTATTTAACGAACTGAAAACTTCCATCCCCGTCGTCAAAAATATGTCTAGTTCTGACGGGGTTTGCTTTATCTTTTTTGATTTTTTTAAACGATGCATTCTTCCCAAGTCTCCTAAGATTCAGTAGATGCACTGCAACAACTATTCTCAAGGCATCCCATTTTCCTTTGCAAATATGTAAGCTAATGATGTTCTAATAAAAGTTTCTGTTGACCGTCTCTTGCGGTTTTCATTTTGATGTATGAATAGAATGTCTTTGGTTTCTACAGTTGACCAAGTCAAACATCAATCATTATATTAATATGGGGTTGTATTGTTACCATTTGCTGATGGATGAGATTGGAATATTGCTTGACACAACAAGACTGATTGTTGGAGCCTTAATACTTGCCTATGCATCATACACCGACATCAAGATTAGAAAAGCGTCGAACATGTTGTGGGTTATAATGGGTTCTGTCGGAGCAATCCTGCTGGTTATACAATACCTTACAGTACCCAAAGCTTTTGACAATATATTTTACATTATTTTCATACCGGTTATGATAGGTATCATGTATGTCCTTTTTCAACTTCGACTTATTTTTGGTGGGGCAGATGCAAAGGC
>CAYLOF010000008.1:0-1341 GCA_964385215.1 uncultured Thermoplasmatales archaeon | reverse complement strand
AAAAGAAAGTTTTCTTATATGCCCAAAGATTTTGATGTTGAAGATGAATGGAAAGTATTTGAAAAGAAAGGCATATACGAAGTATGGGTTACGCCGAAAGTTCCATTTATGATACCGTTGTTGGCTGGTTTCACATGTTCCTTCATTTTTGGTGATATACTGTTTTATCTGATGAATCTCGCCATGTGAAAGAAATTTTTAGATTTCTGGGCAAAACACATATACTGGTGTTTAATTTATCAACGCTCATAATATGGCAAAAGAAGACTACTATGATATCCTTGGTGTAGACAAAAATTCAGATAAAAGGGAGATTAAAAAAGCATACCGGAAACTTGCGTTGAAATATCATCCTGATAAGAACTCTAGTAAAGAGGCGGAGGATAAATTCAAGGAGGTTTCAGAGGCGTATGGTGTTCTATCCGATGATGAGAAAAGGAAAATGTACGATAGGTATGGTCATGCAGGCATAGATCAACAGTACAGTGCTGAAGATATTTTTAGAGGCGCAGATTTTGGCGATATTTTTAGAGGCGCGGGTTTTGGTTTTGATGATATCTTTGAGCAATTTTTTGGCCATCGTACTGGTTTCGGTGGAGGGAGACAAGGTAGACGCAGAGGTGCTAGCTTACGATATGATATTGAAATTAATCTTGAGGATGCATACAATGGCCTAAAAACAGAAATACGTGTGCCAAGAACCGAAATTTGTGATAATTGTAATGGCAGCGGGGCAAAACCTGGGACAACTCCTAAAAAATGTTCCCAATGTGGCGGAACTGGGCAGATGAAGCAGTCTAGGAGAACTGCTTTTGGTATGTTCACTCAGGTTATGGCGTGTAATAAATGCCATGGCCAAGGTACAATTATTGAGCACCCCTGCCCAAAATGCGGCGGAAGTGGCAAAGTCCAGGTAACAAGAGATATAGACATCAAGATTCCTAGAGGAGTAGATAACGGATCACAGTTGAAATTGGCTGGAGAGGGGGAAGCAGGTGATGCAGGAAGTGGCGATCTTTATGTTGTGGTTCATGTTAGAGGGCATCCAAAATTTCGTAGAAATGGGGCAGATATTTACATTTCTAAGGCCATATCCTTTCCCGAAGCAGCTCTTGGTACTAAAATAGATGTTGAAACTGTTGATGGTGGCATTGAGCAGTTAAAAGTTCCAGGCGGGACACAAAGCGGCGAGGTATTTAGGGTAAGAAAGAGCGGCATGCCATATCTGCATGGCAGGGGCAATGGAGATTTATTTGTTGAAATTCGCATAGATACGCCAAAAAACCTTAGTAAAAAATCAAAAAAATTGTTAGGTGAATTGCATGATGAGCTTAAAAAACG